>DASWVA010000386.1:0-10181 GCA_036401415.1 Streptosporangiaceae bacterium | reverse complement strand
CCGGAGGGGGAGAAGATCCGCGCCGCCCTGCGCGAGGCCATCGCCTACAAGGCCTACGAGTTCGACGCGCACGGGGTCGAGCACAACCACCGCTACGCCTCGGCGGCCGTGGTGCCGGACGGCACGCCGGCGCCGGAGTTCCGCCGCGACCCGGAACTGTTCGCCCAGCCCACCACCTGGCCTGGGGCCAAGCTGCCGCACACCTGGGTCACCGTGGGCGGCCACCGGATCTCCACCCTGGACCTGGCCGGCCAGGGCCGGTTTGCCCTGGTGACCGGGATCGGCGGCCAGGACTGGCTCGACGCCGGGGCCGCCCTGGGCGCCGAGCGGGGACTGGAGATCACCCCGGTCTCCATCGGCCCCGGTCAGCCCCACGAGGATCCCTACGGAACCTGGGCCGGGCTGCGGGAGATCGACGACGGGGGCGTGCTGCTGGTCCGGCCCGACCTGTACATCGCGGCCCGGCAGCTGGCCGCGCCCCGCGACCCCGCGGCCGCCCGCGACTGGCTGGCCGCCGTGCTCACCCAGCTTCTCGGGAGTCAGCCGGGCTCCTCGCCGCCGCCGGTTTAGAGCGCTGACGGCTGGGCAGGAAGCCGCACGCTCGCCACCGCGAGCACCCGTTTGCTACCGGAGGAGACCACCGGATGGGCCTGCGGCGACTGCTCAGCTCGTGGCCGGTGTACCGCCAGCTGACCGGCCCGGACAAGCTGGGCCGGGGCCAGGCCGCGGAATCTCCGCGCTCGGCCTCGCTCGAGCCCCGGACCGAGCAGGCCACCACGGTGGCTTCCTCGGTCTGCCCGTACTGTGCGGTCGGCTGCTCCCAGCTCGTGTACGCGCGGGACAACCAGGTCATCCAGATCGAGGGCAACCCGGCCAGTCCCATTTCCCGCGGTCGGCTGTGCCCCAAGGGCGCGGCCAGCAAGCAGCTGGTCACCGGGCCGCAGCGCGCCAGCAAGGTCCTCTACCGGCCGCCCTACGCCACCGAGTGGACCGAGCTCGGCCTGGACCAGGCCATGGACATGATCGCCGACCGGGTGCTGGACGCCCGCCGCCGGGGCTGGCAGGACACCGACGAGGACGGGAACACGCTGCGGCGCACCATGGGCTTGGCCAGCCTGGGCGGCGCGACCCTCGACAACGAAGAGAACTACCTGATCAAGAAGCTGTTCACCGCGGCCGGGGCGGTACAGATCGAGAACCAGGCCCGTATTTGACACTCCGCCACCGTTCCCGGTCTGGGAGCTTCGTTCGGTCGCGGCGGCGCCACCGATTATCTGCAGGACATGGTCAACGCCGACTGCGTCATCATCATGGGCTCGAACATGGCCGAAGCCCACCCGGTCGGGTTCCAGTGGGTGATGGAGGCCAAGGCCGGCGGGGCCAAGGTGTTCCACATCGACCCGCGGTTCACCCGCACCAGCGCGCTCGCCGATCAGCATGTGAGCCTGCGGGCCGGCACTGACATCGCGTTCCTGGGCGGGGTGATCAACTACATCCTCAGCCACGGCCTGGAGTTCCGCGAGTACGTGCAGGCCTATACCAACGCGCCGTTCCTGCTCAGTGAGCAGTACCAGGACACCGACGACCTGGACGGGCTGTTCAGCGGCTACGACCCGGTCAGCGCCTCCTACGACTCCTCCAGCTGGGCCTACGACAGCATCGCCGGCGAAGAGGGCAGTGGCCGGGGTCCCAAGGAGCAGTCCTCGCCCTACCAGTCGGGTTCCGGCGGCCCGGTCGTCGAGGGGGGCGCCGGTGAGATCGCGAACGACCCCACCCTGGAAGACCCGCGTTGCGTGTTCCAGGTGCTCAAGCGGCACTACGCCCGTTACACGCCGGAGATGGTCGAGCGGGTGTGCGGGGTGCCGCCGGACCTGTTCGAGCGGGTGTGCCAGGCCTGGACCGCGGCCTCCGGCCGGGACCGGACCGCCGCGCTGGTCTACAGCGTGGGCTGGACCCAGCACACCCTCGGCGCGCAGTACATCCGGGCCGGCTCGATCATCCAGCTGCTGCTGGGCAACATCGGCCGCCCGGGCGGCGGCATCTACGCGCTGCGCGGCCACGCCAGCATCCAGGGCTCGACCGACGTGCCGACCCTGTTCAACCTGCTGCCCGGTTACCTGGTCATGCCCGACGCTTCGCACGGCGATCTGGCCAGCTACCTGGACAGCATCATCGGCAAGAATCAGAAGGGCTTCTGGCACAACGCCGACACTTACGTGGTCTCGTTGCTGAAGGAGTACTGGGGCGAGAAGGCCACCGCGGACAACGACTACTGCTTTGACTACCTGCCCCGGATCAACGGGGACCACGGCACCTACCGCACCGTGATGGACATGGCCGACGGCAAGATCTCCGGCTACTTCCTGCTTGGGCAGAACCCGGCGGTCGGGTCGGCGCACGGTCATCTGCAGCGCATGGGGCTGGCCAAGCTGGACTGGCTGGTGGTCCGCGACCTGACCATGATCGAGAGCGCCACGTTCTGGAAGGACTCGCCGGAGATCGAGACCGGCCAGATCGTGACCGAACAGTGCGCGACCGAGGTGTTCTTCATGCCGGCCGCCGCCCACACCGAGAAGTCGGGCACGTTCACCCAGACCATGCGGATGCTGCAGTGGCGCGACAAGGCGGTGGAGCCGAAGGACGACCAGCGGTCGGAGCTGTGGTTCACCTATCACCTCGGCCGCCTGCTGCGGGAGAAGCTGGCCGGGTCGGCGGACGAACGCGACCGCCCGCTGCTCGACCTGGCCTGGGACTACGCCACCGAGGGCGATGAGCCGTCCGGCGCGGACGTGCTGCGGCGCATGAACGGCGTTGACCTGCGCACCGGGAAGGCCGTCAGCGGCTACCTCGACCTCAAGGCGGACGGCAGCACAGCCTGCGGGTGCTGGATCTATAGCGGGGTGTACGCGGACGAGGTGAACCAGGCGCGGCGCCGCAAGCCGCACTGGGAGCAGGGCCCGTACGACGCCGAGTGGGGCTGGACCTGGCCGCTGAACCGGCGGATCCTGTACAACCGGGCCTCCGCCGATCCCCAGGGGCGCCCGTGGAGCGAGCGCAAGGCCCTGATCTGGTGGGACGCTGAGCAGCGTAAGTGGACCGGGCATGACATCCCGGACTTCGAAGCGACCAAGCCCCCGGACTACCGGCCGCCCGAAGACGCCGCGGGGCCGGCCGCGCTGGCCGGTGACGACGCGTTCATCATGATGTCGGACGGCAAGGCCTGGCTGTTCGCCCCGACCGGGGTGCTGGACGGGCCGCTGCCGACGCACTACGAGCCGCACGAGTCGCCGTTCCCCAACCTGCTGTACGGTCAGCAGGCCAGCCCGGTCCGCAAGGTGTACGGCCGGGCCGACAACCCGTCCAACCCGTCGTGGCCCGAGGCGCACCGGGAGGTGTTCCCGTTCGTGTTCACCGCCTCCCGGCTCACCGAGCACCACACCGCGGGCGGGATGAGCCGGAGCCTGCCGTACCTGGCCGAGCTGCAGCCGGAGCTGACCGTGGAGGTGTCCCCGGAACTGGCGGCCGAGCGCAGCCTGCACCACCTGGACTGGGCGCACGTCATCACCAGCCGCACCGCGGTCGACGCCCGGGTCATGGTGACCGACCGGATGGCGCCGCTGCGCGTGGACGGCCAGGTGGTGCACCAGGTGTGGATGCCCTACCACTGGGGGCACACCGGCCTGGTCAGCGGGGACGTGGTCAACGACCTGATCGGCGTGGTGGTCGACCCGAACGTGTTCATCCAGGAGAGCAAGGTCCTGACCTGTGACGTCCGGCCCGGCCGGCGTCCGCGGGGGCCGGCCCTGCTCGACTACGTGGCGGAGTACCGCCGCCGGGCCGGCGTCACCCCGGAGACCGGCACCCGGATCAGCACCGCCGGTGGCGTGGCGGGCCGGCCCCACCGCGAACCGTCCGGCCCGGCCCGGCCCGCGCAGGCAGGAGAACCGTCGTGATCGACGAGCACAGCTTCTACGGTCCGCTCCCCGATCCCGCCGCGGAGGCCGGTTACGCCGAGCACCCCCAGCGGGTCGGCTTCTTCACCGACACCTCGATCTGCATCGGCTGCAAGGCGTGCGAGGTGGCCTGCAAAGAGTGGAACAACGTACCCGAGGACGGGCTGAATCTGCTGGGCATGTCGTTCGACAACACCGGCATGCTCGGCGCCAACTCCTGGCGGCATGTGGCGTTCATCGAGCAGGACCGCCGGATGGGAGTGCAGGACGCGGGGCTGGCCGGCCTGCCCACGGGGCCGCCGGTCAGCGACCAGAGCGCCGCGGTGGTGGCCGAGGCGCTCCGGCGCACCGAGCGGCGCGGTGGCCAGCTCGGCACCAGCCCCGCCGACCTGCCGTTCCCCTCGCTCCCGGTGACCGGCGGCGACGGCACCGACGGCGGCCGGGACGGGCTCCGCTGGCTGATGGCCTCGGATGTGTGCAAGCACTGCACCCACGCGGGCTGCCTGGACGTCTGCCCGACCGGCGCGCTGTTCCGCACCGAGTTCAGCACGGTGGTCGTGCAGCAGGACATCTGCAACGGCTGCGGTTACTGCGTTTCCGCCTGCCCGTACGGAGTCATCGACCGGCGGCCGGAGGACGGGCGGGCGGCCAAGTGCACACTGTGCTACGACCGGCTGCGCGGCGACCTGGAGCCGGCCTGCGCCAAGGCCTGTCCCACCCAGTCCATCCAGTTCGGGCCCCTGGGCGAACTGCGGGACCGAGCGGAGCAGCGGCTGGCTGACCTGCACGCGCAGGGATTCCCTGAGGCCCAGCTGTACGGCGAGGACCCGGACAACGGCGTGGGCGGCGACGCGGCGTTCTTTCTGCTGATGGACGAGCCCGAGGTGTACGGCCTGCCTCCGGACCCGGTGGTCCCCACCCGGAACCTGGCCGCCACCTGGAAAAGCACCGCCGCCGCCGCGGCCGCGCTGGCGGCGGCTGCGGTGGCGGTGTTCGCGGGCGGGCGGCGATGAAGGCCCGCGAGGAACTCGCCGTCCCCAAGGCCGAGTTTCGCTCGTACTACGGCCGTCCGGTGCTCAAGCCCCCGGTGTGGGAGTGGAAGATTCCGGCGTACCTGTTCACCGGAGGGCTGGCCGCCGGCTCGGCGCTGCTGGCGGCCGGAGCCGACCTGACCGGACGCCCGGCTCTGCGCCGGGCGACCCGGCTGGGCAGCCTCGGCGGGCTGATGGCCAGCATGGTGCTGCTCGTCGCCGACCTGGGACGGCCGGCGCGCTTCCACCACATGCTGCGGGTGGCCAAGCCGACGTCCCCCATGAGCGTCGGCACCTGGATCCTGGTCGCGTTCAGCCCCGGCAGCGTGCTCGCGGCCGCGGACGAGCTGATACCCGCGCGATGGCTCCCGCGGACCCGGTGGCCCGGCCGGTTGCTCACGCTGGCGGCCCGTCCGGCCGGGCTGTCCGCCGCTGCCCTTGCCCCCGGGGTGGCCTCCTACACGGCGGCGCTGCTGTCGCAGACGGCCGTTCCGGCCTGGAGCGAGGCCCGCCACGAGCTGCCGTTCGTGTTCACCGGGTCGGCCGCCGCCAGCGGGGCCGCCCTGGGCCTGCTGGCCGCTCCGGTGTCCGAGGCGGGGCCGGCCCGCCGGCTGGCCGCGGTGGGTGCGGCCGGCGAACTGGCCGCGTCGTTCCTGATCGACCGCAAGCCGGTGCTGCCCGCCCGGGCGTACACCACGGGCCGGGCCCACCGGATGCGCCGCTGGTCGGAGGCGCTCACTCTCGGCGGCGCGGTGCTGGCCGTGACGGCGGCCCGGCGCAGCCGCCCGGCCGCCGCCGTGGCCGGCCTGGCCCTGCTGGGCGGCAGCGCCCTGCAGCGCTTCGGGGTGTTCGAAGCCGGCGTCGCCTCGACCCAGGATCCGAAGTACGTCGTCGTCCCGCAGCGCGAGCGCCTCACCGCCCGCGCCCGTGCCCGCGACGGCGACGGCGACGGCGCAACGGGCGCGGAATAACCCGGCCGGCCGGCCGATTGTCCCTGCCATGACGGTTCAGGACCTGGACACCACGGCCTACACCGACGACTGGCGCGCCTGGCACCGTGCCCACGAGGCTCAGCTGGCGGCCCCGCACGGCTTCCTGGCCATCACCGGGATCCACTGGCTGAGCCCGGAGCCGCAGCGGTTCGCCGACGCGCCGGGCGCCTGGCGCAGCGCGGACGGCCGGGTGACCGTGGTCCTGGACGACGGCGAGGACCTGTCCGTCGAGGGAGCCACCGTGCGCGGCGAGCACACGTTCGCGCCGGTCCCTGAGCGAGGCGCCGTCAGCGCCCGGGCCGGGGACGCGGTCATCGAGGTGGCCAAGCGCGGCGGACACGACATCGTCCGTCCGCGCCATCCGGAGCACCCGCTGCGGACCGGATTCAGGGGCACCCCCGCCTACGACCCGGACCCGCGCTGGGTCCTGACCGGGCGGTACCAGCCCTTCGGCCAGCCCCGGCCGGTCACCGTGGGCGCCGTCGTCGAAGGTCTGCAGCACATCTACGAGGCGCCCGGCCAGGTCGAGTTCGAAGCCGGCGGCCAGACGTTGCGCCTGACCGCGTTCAACGGGCTCACCCCGGGCACCTTGAACATCCTGTTCACCGACGCCACCTCCGGAGTCACCACCTACGCGGCCAACCGGTCGCTCCGGGTCGAGGCCCCCGGCGCCGACGGCACGGTCACCCTGGACTTCAACCGCGCGGTCAACCTGCCCTGCGCCTACACCGAGTTCGCGACCTGCCCGCTGCCCCCCGCTGAGAACCGCCTGCCCATCGCGGTCGAGGCCGGCGAGAAGAAGCCCGCCTGACCGGCCCCGGCGTGTCGGCGCCGCCCAAGCTGAGGCCGGGCGACCGCGTCGCCATGGTGTCGCCCTCGTTCTCGGCCCCGGCCGTCTTTCCGGCCGTACACGAGCAGGCCATGCGCCGGCTGCGCACGGAGTTCGGCCTGGAACCGGTGGAGTATCCCACCACCCGCCGCCTGCACGCCGGCCCGCGGGACCGCGCCGCCGACCTGATGGCCGCGTTCGCCGACCCCGCCATCGCCGGGATTCTGGCCACCATCGGCGGCGATGACCAGCTGACCGTGCTGCCGTTCCTCGACCCGGACCTGGTGGTGGCCCACCCGAAGCTGTTCGCCGGCTACAGCGACAACACCAACCTGCTCAACTGGCTGTGGAACCTGGGCCTGGCCAGCTACCATGGCGGTTCGACCATGGTGCACCTCGGGCGGGGCGGCGGCCTGCACCCGGTCTCGGCCGGCTCGCTGCGGGCCGCGCTGTTCGAACGCGGTGATGTGGACCTGCACCCGGTGACCACGTTCGGCGAGGACGAGCAGGACTGGGGCTCGCCCGCCGCGCTGGAGTCGTTCCCGCCCTGCGGGCCCAGCCCCGGCTGGATCTGGCACCAGCCCGACACGGTGGTCACCGCCCCGACCTGGGGCGGCAACCTGGAGATCCTGCACTGGAACCTGGCCGCCGGCCGCTGGATACGCCCGGTCGAGGACTATTCCGGCTGCGTCCTGCTGCTCGAAACCAGCGAGGAGCGCCCCTCCGCCGAAGAGGTCTTCCGCATGCTCCGCAACGCCGGCGAACGCGGCCTGCTGGCCCAGTTCCCCGTCGTCCTGGTCGGCCTGGCCAAGGCGGCCCTGTTCGGCGACCCGCCCGGCCCCGCTGACCGCGCCCGTTACCGCGACGACCAGCGCGACGCCGTGCTCCGCGCCCTGGTCCGCGCCCTGGCCGCCTGCAACCCCGCCGCCATGGCCGTCTTCAACCTCGACTTCGGCCACACCGACCCTCAGTGGGTACTGCCCTACGGCGGCCGCATGACCATCGACGGCCCCGCCCGCCGCATCACCGCCCACTACTGAGCCCCCACCCCCGCGCCCCCCCGGGTTAGGAAGACTTTGGGGCATATGCTGCCCCAAAGTCTTCCGTAATCGGGAGTGACGCGCTCTGCGGAGGCGTGGGTGGCTGGTGAGGGTCAGGAGCTCGTGGCCTGCGCCAGGTCGTAGACGGTGGTACCGCCGACGGTCTCCTCCTTGTAGTGGGCGGCGACCCACCTGGTGATGGCCGAGGAGCGGTTGCCGCCGCCGAAGCTCTGGCTGTTGGCGCCCAGGTAGTAGTGGATCTCACCCTGAGCCACCATGGCCTTGAACTGAGCCAGGGTGGGGGAGGGGTCGGTCCCGTTGAAGCCGCCGATGGCCATGATCGCTTTGCCGTTGGTGGCGAGCTCCAGCGGCGCGGCCTCCTGTGAGCCCACGGTGGCCGCCACCCACTCGTAGCCGGAGGCCCCCTTCTCCAGGAGTTTCACCAGAGCGCTGCTGACCTGGGTGTTACCGCTGAGGCCACCGGCACCGAAGCCGTGCCCGCCGATCCCGGCCCCGCGACCTCCGGCGCCGCCCAAACCGGCGGCCGAAGCAGGGCCGGCACTCGGAATGGACCCGGTGTGCGTGGTCGCCGCGGTCGCGGCCGCATAAGCGGCGGGGCCGGCCAGCCCGGCCACCAGGGAGAGCACCAAGGGGATCGCGGCCAGCCCTCGGCGGCCCCACCGGAACCTGCCGGACTCCGCCAGCCGCGGCCCAGCCAGCCGCGGCCCAGCCAGGATGGCCAGCACCGCCAGCACGCCGGCCACGACGATGACCCACCGCAGCCACGGCAACCAGGACGGCGTGCGGTCGAGCAGTACGAACGCCCAGGCCACGGTGGTGCCCACCGCCAGAGCGCAGACCACCCGGCCGGCCCGGCCCAGGCCCCGCTCCCGCGGTGCCTGTTCCCGCGGTGCCTGTTCCCGTGGTGCCTGCTTCCACAGGGCCATCGACCCGATGCCGATCAGGGCGGCGACGGCCGGGGCCAGCGCGACCATGTAGTACGGGTGGATGATCCCGCTCATGTAGCTGAACACCACGCCGGTCACAATCAGCCAGCCGCCCCACAGCAGGGCCGCCGCGCGGGTCCGGTCCGTGCGGACCGCCCGGCGGGACACCCACAGCATGGCCACCAGCGTGATCAGCGCAGCCGGCAGCAGCCAGCTGATCTGGCCGCCGAACTCCGAGGCGAACAGCCGGGTGATGCCGGTCGACCCGCCAAAGGCCGAGCCCCCGCCGCCACCAGCCCCGCCACCACCAGCCCCGCCGCCGCCGATCGAGCCGGTCTCGCTGCCGTCCAGCCGGCCGAGGCCGTTGTACCCGATGGCCAGCTGCAGGATGTTGTTGTTGGTCGAGCCGCCGAAGTACGGCCGGTCCCCGGCCGGCACCAGCTCGGCGATGGCCACCCACCAGCCGCCGCCGGCGACCAGGCCCAGCCCGGCCAGCAGCAGCTGCCCGAGGCGCCGGCGTAGCCGGGGCGGCCCGGCCCACAGGTAGGCCAGCGCGAACGCGGGCACGACCAGGAACGCCTGGGCCATCTTGGTCAGGAACGCGAACCCGATCACCACCCCGGCCAGCACCAGCCAGCGGGACCGGCCGTTCTCCAGCGCGCGCACCACCGCGTACGCGCCCACCGTGAGCAGGAGCACCAGGAGCGCATCGGGGTTGTTGAACCGGAACATCAGCGCAGCCACCGGGGTCAGCGCCAGGGCCAGCCCGGCGATCAGCCCGGCCGCCGGGCCGAACCATTGCCGCACCGCCGCGTACAGCACCCCGACGCAGGCCACGCCCTCGAGAGCCTGCGGGGCCAGCATGCTCCAGGAGTTGACCCCGAAGATTCTCCCCGACAGCTCCATCACCCACAGCGAGGCGGGGGTCTTGTCCACGGTGATGAAGTTCGACGCGTCGAACGAGCCGAAGAAGAACGCCTTCCAGCTCTTGGTCCCGGCCATCACCGCGGCCGAGTAGAAGTCGTTGGCCCAGCCGTTCCGGCTCAGGCCGATCAGGTATCCGAACGCGGTCAGGGCCAGCAACCCGAGCAACGCCGGGCGGCCCCAGGCCGGGTCGGTGACCGGGCCGCGCAGCAGCCGTCCGGCCCGGCCCCGGGGCGACCCGGGCCGGCCGTGGACCAGGGCGGGGGTGGTGGTGGCGGTCACGACAGGCTCCCGTCGGGCAAAGTGGTCGAAGAGGAGGGGACCGCCGGAGCCGGAACCGGAACCGGAGCCGGAACAGCGGTCCCGGGGCGGCGGAACACCCAGTTACGGAACAGCACGAAGCGGAGCACGGTGGCGATCAGGTTGGCCGCGACCAGCACGGCGACCTCGGCGCCCCGGCCTGGG
>DASWVA010000385.1:0-14151 GCA_036401415.1 Streptosporangiaceae bacterium | reverse complement strand
GACCACCCGGATTGACCAGCAGGTCGCCCAGCTGCTGGCTCCTGGGCGCGGTCGCCTTCACCTCGGACACGGCCAGCGTGATCTTCCGGCCCGCGGGGTCGGCGTAGTTCAGCGGGACCTGGAGGTTCGCGCACTGGAGCGAGGCGCCCACCCCGCCCAGAGAGCAGCCACTCCACTGGATCGAGCCCACCCCGCGGCCGCTGGTGTAACCGCCGGAGCCGGAGGTCGCACTGCCGGAGGTGGCACTGCTGGAGGTGGCACTGCTGGAGGTGCACGCGGCGAGGGTGGTGGCCGCGGCGGCCACGGCGGTGGCGAGCGTGAGGGCGCGGCGGAGCGGGATCCGTGGCATGTCAGCCATCTTGCCCGAACCTGGCCGGCGATGCGGCCAGGCCCGGGCAGACAGGTCCGGCGCCTAGTTCGCCGCGGCCGGCCGGTGCTGGCCCATGCGCTGGCGTTCCGCCAGCGCCTTGCGGTACTCGGCCACCACGATCTCGGTCAGTTCGGTGACCGAGGTGTCGGCGCTGCGCTTGTCGTAGGTGATCTCGCCGTGCTGGACCAGGTTGACCCGGTCGCACACTTCGAGTACCTGGCCGTAGTTGTGGGCGATGATGATGATCGAGACCTGGCCCTGCTCCTTGAGCTGGCGGACCAGGTCGAGGATGATGGCGCCTTCCTTGACGCCCATCGCGGCCAGTGGCTCGTCCAGCAGCAGGATCTTGGGATTGGAGTAGACGGACCTGGCCACCGCGATGGCCTGGCGCTGGCCACCGGACAGCTTGGCCACCTCGACGTTGACCGAGGGGATCCGGATGCCCATCTCGTCCAGGTGCTCGCGGGCCACCCGTTTCATCTCCCGGTTGTTCAGCAGGCCGCCGCTGACCCGCTCCCGGTTCAGGAACATGTTGTGGTAGACGGAGAGCTGGTTGACCAGGGCCAGGTCCTGGTAGACGGCGTCGATGCCCCGCGCCCGGGCGTCGTCGACGCCCTTGAACACGACCTCTTCGCCCTCCAGGATGACCCGGCCGGTGGTCGGCGGCTGGAAGCCGCAGAGGATCTTCAGCAGGGTCGACTTGCCGGCACCGTTGTCGCCGAGCAGGCCCAGCACCTCACCCCGGCCCAGGTGCAGGTTGACGTCGGTCAGCGCGGTGACCGCGCCGTACCGCTTGGAGAGGTGCTCGACGCGCAGGATGTCGTCGGTCGGTGCCGCGGCGGACGCGGCACCTTCTGAAGTGGTGGTGGTCATACGCCCCGCCCTGCTTCCCGTAGCCGTGCCAGCTGCACGTTCGCGATCATGGCGATCAAAATGGCGCCGCCGAAGATGATGTCCAGTGGGTTGGCGCTGACGCCGAGGATGCTGAACCCGTCGGTCAGCGTGCCCAGCACGAGCGCGCCGAGGAAGGCGCCGAGAATCGTGCCCACCCCGCCCAGCATGGCCGTACCGCCGATGACCGCCGCGGTGACCGCGTAGAACATCGGCTGGTAGCCACCGGCGGTGGGGTCGATGGTGTTGGTCTGGAAGGCGACCTGGAGGCCGACGAACGCGCCCAGCAGGCCAGTGATCATGAAGTTGCCGTACTTGATCCGCTTGACCTTGATGCCCGCTTCCTGGGCCCCGAGCAGGTTGCCGCCGGCGGAGATCGTGTGCAGGCCCCACCTGGTCCGGGTCAGCACGATGTGGCCGACGGCGACCAGGATGATGGCCCAGATGAACTCGGACCACTGGCCCGAGCCGATCCAGTGCCCGATACTCGACACGCTCTGCGGAATGTTGGCTGGCTCGGCGTGCGAGGTGGTGTTGACGATGCCGAGCAGGACGAAGCCGGTGCCCAGGGTGGTGATGAACGAGGGCAGGCCCACCGAGACGGTGAGGAAGGCATTGAGCCAGCCGACGGCCAGTCCCATGATCAGGCAGACGATGATGGCCACGATGCCGGGGAAACCGTAGAAGTCGATCAGGTAGTGCATCAGGAACGGCGAGAACGTGAAGATGAAGCCCACCGACAGGTCGATCTCGCCGCAGATCAGCAGCAGGACCTCGCCGATGGCGATGATCATGATGTAGGCCGAGTCCTCTGACAGCCAAGTAGTCAGGTTGGACTTGCCGGTGAAGTTCGAGTTGTCCACCGCGAAGTAGATGATCAGTGCGACCGCGACGACCAGGACCGTCGCCTCGCGCTGGCGCAGGAAGGTCAGGCCGATGGTCCGCAGGAAGCTGTGGCCTCCCGGCGGAGCGCCGCCCGGTGACCGGCTCGGACTGTCAGTCCTGTTCTCTACGGCTTCGCTCACTTTGCTCATCCGTTCTACGTCTGTGCTACGCGATCCCGGCCAGCGCAGATGAGGCCCGGGACGGAGATGCCAGGCCACCCAAACCAGTCTTACACCTTCGCCGCGGGCAGCTACGGATCTGGGGCGTGCCCGCTTCACCAGGCAGCCGCCGGACGGCAGGCAGCCCTCCCCGGGGTACGGGGAGGGCCCACCTGCCGTCGGCGCGGTGCATCAGGTGCTGGTGGTGGCCTGCAGGTTGTTGATGGCTCCGGCCGGGCGCTTGAGGTACTTCTGCGCCACGGTCTGGCCCTGGAACCGGCTGGACAACTGGTAGGAGCCCAGGTTGCCCTTCTCGATGATGGTCAGGCCGGTGTCGGTGTCGGGCGGGACGATCGTGCCGCCGGACAGGTTGTACAGGTACATGTACATCACCGGCAGGAAGCCCTGCAGGTACGGGTCCTGGTAGATGGTGAAGTCCATCAGGCCGTTCTTGATGTTCGGCAGCGAGGTGCCCTGGGTGTCGAACCCGCCCGACGGGACACTGAGGCCGGCCGCTTTCAGCTGCGTACCGAGGAACTCGGTCGAGCCCCCGTCCACCGCGAACGCGCCCTTGATGTTCTTGTGGCCCAGCAGGAACGACTTGATCGCGGGCTGCTCGACGCCGGTCGTGGCGCCGGTCGCCTGCTCGGCGATGGTGAAGCCCTTGCTCTCCAAGACCGCCTTGGCCCCGTCGAAACGCGGCTGGATGTTGCCGGAGCCCGGGGTGGCGATGAAGATGACGATGTCGCCGCCGCCCGGGATGAGCGAGGCGATCTTCGACCCCATCTGCTGGCCGGAGATGTACAGGGCCTGCCCCACGTAGGCCAGCCGGTTCGTGCCGATGACCGGCTTGCCGCTGACGAACGTGCCGTCCGCGTTGTAGGAAATCACCGGAATACCCGAGTCCATGGCGTTCTGGACCGGTGACTTGAACGCGTTCTGGTCGATGACGGCGACGGCAATTCCGTCCGCTTTCGCGGAGACCGCGGTGTTCATGTAGGTCGTCATCTGCGACACGGTGGAGGTTTCCGAACCACCCCACTTGGGCGTGGGCAGACCGAGCAGCGCAGCCGCGTCAGCCAGACCGTACTGAGTGGGCGTGAAGAACGGGTTCGTGGTGACGTGATTGACGAACCAGAACTGCCACTTCGGCGTGGTCGGGAAATTGCCGGCCACTTTCTTGGTGGCAGTCGCGTTGCTGTTCGAGGAGGACGTGCAGGCCGAGATCAGCGCAGACGCGGCCGCGGTCGCGCTGAACAGCCCAGCGCCCTTGAGCAGTTTGCGGCGAGCGGGCCCGTCCTTCATATTGAGGGTCTCTATGGCCTCGTCGACAACCGGGTCGACTTTTTCTCTCATTTGGACCTCCATTGAATTTTCACGGGACACTCGCTGTCCCGAGCCGGGCCCGTTGGGTAAACGGCGCCAGCGCATTTTTGCCGCTGGCCATTACTGATTCGTGGCCGACATCGGGATAGACCCAAGCCCGACGGAACGCCGTAGACGCTAAAGCTGCCCATGATCGCATGTCAAGACACCACGCAAGCGCCGGACAAGCCTGATTTGACCACTGTCACGAGGTCAGCGCGGGCTCCTCGAAGTCGCTCCGGGGCCAGCCGGGACGGCACCGGGCCCCCGGAGCTGGACTGGCCACGGGCCCGCCCCGGCGCACTCACCGCGCGCAGCATGCCCTGAGGACCCAATGAGACCACGGCGCTACCTTTACCCCACCTCTAACAGAGTCGAACATTATGAGGATGTTAGCGCTAACAAATAACTTTTGAGCAACGAACGCGAAACACAATCGCCACGTCCGTAGACCAGGCTGATGACCTGCGCCGTTGGCTCACCGCGTCCACCGGTACGCCGCCGGCCGCGGCCCGGCCAGGGGCTGGCCGCCGCCCGGCCTCGGCGCGATGGCCACCACCGCCGGAACCGGCAGCATCTCCTGAGGACATCCAGAGGGGGCCGAGAGGCAAAACGCTTAGATTCGAACTACCAGCGCCTGCTGGCCGGATTACTCTGCGCAGTAATCGCAGGTGACACGGGGGGCCGCGGTGAGACCTGGCCAGCGCTTCACACGAAACACCGGTTGCCACCGGACGATATGATCAGGATCAGACACAATCGGCCCTGGCAGGCTCACGGGAGCTGCTGGATGACGATTCAGGTTCGCGCAAGCTGATCATGGTGTCACGCTTCGTATCCGACAGCGACAATCGGAACCGAACAGCGAAAGTGAACGTCTCAGTGATGACGGATGGCGGATTCCGGCGTCCCGGAGCACCTGCCCGGGCGTCGCCGCATAAAAGAGGAGGCTACGGATGCTTGCCCGGCATCGACAGTCGCTGATCCTCCAGGCTGTCCGCAGCGACGGCAGCGCTCGAGTCAGTGATCTCACGCAGCAACTCGGGGTCTCGGACATGACTGTCCGACGGGACCTGGAGGCCCTGGCCAGAGATGGCCTGATCGAAAAAGTTCACGGCGGAGCGGTCCTGCCGGGAACCCCAACCAGCAGTCACGAGCCTGGTTTTGAAGCCAAACTCGTGCTCGAACAGCCGGAAAAGGCGGCGATCGGCCGGGCGGCGGCCAGTTTGGTCAGGCCCGGCACCGCGATCGCGCTGTCGGCCGGCACCACGACGTTCGCGCTGGCCCAGTGCCTGCTCGACGTCCCCGGACTGACGATCGTGACCAACTCGCTGCGGGTGATGAACCTGTACAGCAGCGCGCGTCCGACCAACGGTTCGCACACGTCGGTCATCCTGACCGGCGGCATCCGCACGCCTTCGGACGCGCTGGTCGGCCCGGTGGCGGACCTCACCGTCCGGTCGCTGCACTTCGACACGCTGTTCCTCGGCTGCCACGGCATCGACCCCGACGCCGGGCTGACCACGCCGAACCTGGCCGAGTCGGAGACGAACCGGACGTTCATCAAGCTGGCCCGCCGGGTGGTGGTGGTCGCGGACCACACCAAGTGGGGTCTGGTCAGCCTGAGCTCGTTCGCCAGCCTGAATGAGATCGATGCGCTGGTCACCGACGACGAACTGCCGGGGACGGTCCGGGAGGCGGCGTCGGAAAGGGTCGGCGAGATCATCGTGGCCGACGACATGCCCGCGGCCCGCGCGGCCCGCGGCTGATCGTCACGACGGGGGGCGGGGTCACGCCCGGCGTGGCCCCGCACTCGCGACCGCCTGCTACCCGACGGTGACTTCAGGGCTCCCGGCGGCGCCGCCGGCCGCGCCGTCTTCTTCGGCCAGGCGCATGGCCTCTTCGATCAGGGTCTCGACGATCTTGGACTCAGGGACGGTGGCGATGACCTTGCCGCGGACGAAGATCTGGCCCTTGCCATTACCGGAGGCGACTCCGAGGTCGGCTTCGCGGGCCTCGCCCGGCCCGTTGACCACGCAGCCCATGACGGCCACCCGCAGCGGCACCTCCATGCCCTGCAGGCCCGCGGTGACCTCGTCGGCCAGCTTGTACACATCCACCTGAGCCCGGCCGCACGATGGGCAGGAGACGATCTCCAGGCCGCGCTGGCGCAGGCCCAGGGACTCCAGGATGCCGATGCCGACCTTGACCTCCTCGACCGGCGGGGCGGACAGCGACACCCGGATCGTGTCGCCGATGCCCTCGGCCAGCAGCGCGCCGAACGCGACGGCCGACTTGATCGTGCCCTGGAACGTCGGCCCGGCCTCGGTCACGCCGAGGTGCAGCGGATAGTCGCACCGCTGGGCCAGCAGCCGGTAGGCGTTGATCATCACCACCGGGTCGTGGTGCTTGACCGAGATCTTGATGTCGCGGAAGTCGTGCTCCTCGAACAGCGAGCACTCCCACAGCGCCGATTCCACCAGCGCCTCGGGGGTGGCCTTGCCGTACTTGGCCATCAGGCGCTTGTCCAGCGAGCCGGCGTTGACGCCGATGCGGATGGGGATCCCGGCATCTTTGGCCGCGCGGGCGATCTCGCCCACCTTGTCGTCGAAGGCCTTGATGTTCCCCGGGTTGACCCGGACGGCGGCGCAGCCCGCGTCGATCGCGGCGAACACGTACTTGGGCTGGAAGTGGATGTCGGCGATCACCGGGATCTGCGACTTCCTGGCGATCACGGGCAGCGCGTCCGCGTCGTCCTGGGACGGCACCGCCACCCGGACGATCTGGCAGCCGGACGCGGTGAGCTCGGCGATCTGCTGGAGCGTGGCGTTGATGTCCGCGGTCAGCGTGGTCGCCATCGACTGGACCGAAACCGGCGCACCGCCACCCACCGGCACGGACCCCACCATCACCTGCCGGGAGATCCGGCGCTCGGCCAGCGGCCGCGGCGGCGTCTCGGGCAGACCGAGGTCAATGCTCATCTTCCCCATCCGATCGAATAGCGTTTCTGTGCGCCGGAGACACCGGTGCACCTTCCCAGTCTCTCAAGTCCTGACCACCGGCCACGTCAGGCCCACCCGTTTTTCATGACACCGGTGTCACTGTGTTGCCTGGCGTTTGGATTGCTGGCGTTTGATTTCCGGGCGCTGGCCCGGCAATTGCTCCGGGTCAGAACCGGACCGGGTTGACCAGGTCGGCCACGATCAGGATCAGGCCGAAGAACACCAGGATGGCGAACACCCCCATGCTCAGGGGCACCAGCTTGGTCATGTCGACCAGGCCGGGGGCGGGCCGCCTGCGCAGGCGCGCCACCCACGACCGGATCCGCTCGTAGATCACCACGGCGATGTGACCGCCGTCCAGCGGCAGCAGCGGCAGCAGGTTGAACGCGCCGACGAAGATGTTCAGCGAGGCCATGATGAGCAGGACAAAATCCACCTTGACCTGCCAGCCCAGGTTGGCCGACACCACTTGGCCGGTGATCTCCCCGGCCCCCACCACGCTGGTGACCTGGCCCGCCGAGGTGCTGGCCCGGTTCTTGGCGAACAGGTGCGGGATGGCCGACGGCAGCTGGCCGATGACCTTGACCGAGCCGGTCAGCACGGTGCCGAACATCGAGCCCGCGTAGGTCAGCGACCGCACCGGGTTGTACCGCTGGAGGACGTTGCCGTCCTCGACGCCGAGGTAGGAGGCGGAGGAGCCGGGCCGCTCGCTGACCGTGGCCAGCGTGACGTGCAGGGTCCGCCGCTGGCCGCCCCGCTCCACCACCACCGGCACGCTGCGGCGGGCGGGGGTCTCCCGGATGTCGTTACCGAGCGCGGTCCAGGTGCTCACCGGCTTGCCGTTGAACGAGACGACCTGGTCGCCCGCGCGCAGGCCCGCCACCTGGGCTGGGGAACGCTGATCGGATGAGGTGCAGGTCCCGCTGCTGAACGCCTTGACGCTGGAGGGCACGCACGGGCTCACCGGTCCCAGCTGGGTGGTGTTGTTGTTGTCCAGGCCGATCCCCGCGGCGATCAGGAACAGCAGCACGAAGGCCAGCACGAAGTGCATGAACGAGCCGGCGAAGAGCACGACCAGCCGCTGCCAGGCCGGGTGCTGCCGGAACGAGCGCGGCTCGTCGGCCGGGTCGACCTCGTCCATCGAGGTCATCCCGACGATCTTGACGAAACCGCCGAACGGCAGCACCTTGATCCCGTACTCGGTCTCACCGCGGGTCGTGGACCACAGCGTGGTGCCGAAGCCGACGAAGTACTGCGTGACCTTCATGCCGAATCTTTTGGCCGCGACGAAGTGCCCCGTCTCGTGCAGCATGACCGAGAAGAGCAGGGCGACGACGAAAATGACCCAGCCCAGCAGGCTCATTTAGGCGGTCTCTCCCTTGCTGTTCAGCTCCCGGGCCCGCGTCCGTGCCCACGCATCCACCGCGAGCACGTCGGCCAGGGAGCCCGTGGCGCCCCGGGACGCATCATGCTCCGACACTACCCGCGCCACCGTGTCCACGATCCCGGTGAACGGGATCTTGCCGGTCATGAAGGCGTCCACGCACTCCTCGTTGGCCGCGTTGTAGACGGCCGGGGCGGTCCCGCCCGCGGTGGCGGCGTCCCGGGCCAGCTGAACGGCCGGGAAGGCCTCGTTGTCGAGCGGCTCGAACGTCCAGGTTGAGGCCTTCGTCCAGTCCATGGCCGGGGCCGCGTCCGGAACCCGGTGCGGCCAGGCCAGGGCCAGCGCGATCGGCAGCCGCATGTCCGGGGGGCTGGCCATCGCGATGGTGGCGCCGTCGGTGAACTCCACCATCGAGTGCACGATCGACTGGGCGTGCACGACGACGTCGATCCGGTCCAGCGGCACGTCGAACAGCAGGTGGGCCTCGATCAGCTCCAGGCCCTTGTTGATCAGGGTGGCGCTGTTCATGGTGACCAGCGGGCCCATGTTCCAGGTCGGGTGGGCCAGGGCCTGCTCGGGGGTGACGCCGGTCAGCCGGTCCCGGGTCCAGCCGCGGAACGGGCCGCCGCTGGCGGTCAGCACGAGGCGGCGGATCTCATCGCGGGTCCCCCCGCGCAGGCACTGGGCCAGGGTCGAGTGCTCGGAGTCGACCGGCACGATCTGGCCGGGCGCGGCCCGGCTGGTGACCAGGGAACCGCCGCAGATCAGCGACTCCTTGTTGGCCAGGGCCAGCGTCCGGCCCGCGTCCAGGGCGGCGATCGTCGCGGCCAGGCCGACCGCGCCGGTCACGCCGTTCAGCACCACGTCACACGGCCAGGCGGCGGCCTCGACGATGGCGCTGGGCCCGGCGATGACCTCGGGCTCGGGCCGGCCGGCCTGACGGGCCTCGGCGGCCAGCGCGGACCGCACGTCGGCCAGGGCGCTGGGCCGGGCCACCGCGACCCGGGTGACCCCGAACGCGATGGCCTGCTGGGCCAGCAGGGCCGGGTTGCCCCCGCCCGCGGCCAGCCCGGCCACCGCGAACCGGTCCGGGTTGCGGCGGATCACGTCCAGGGCCTGGGTGCCGATCGAGCCGGTCGAGCCGAGGATGACGACGTCGCGTGCTTCCACGGATCCCATTGTGCCCGCCCGGCCCGGCGGGGGCGACCCGCCCGGGCCGGTCAGGGACCGGCGCTGTCGGTCGGGCTGGGCTGGGGCACGCCGGCCGCGGTGACGATGCGCAGCCAGGCCGCCTGCCACTGCGCGTAGCTGGTGCAACCGGTGGCGGTGACCCCGGTCCCGGCGGCGGCGCAGTTGGCCACCGGCAGGTGCTCGAACACGAGGTTGCGCGCGGTCGGCAGGGCGGACATGTGGTAGGCGGCGCAGTTGGCGGCGGCCAGCCCGCGGCAGGCGGCCGCGGTGACCGGCGCCGCGCTGGTGAACGCCGCAGCCCGCTCCTGCACGTAGTTCGTGGTCATCCAGGACAGCCACTTGTAGTCACAGCTGGGGTTGTGCGCGTGCGCAGACAGCATCCAGGAGTACAGGTAGGCCACGGTGGTGCCGGAGCCGGTGGCCCGGGTCAGGGCGGGCACCCCGGCGGTCGGCAGGCCGGCCCGGGTCATCTCGTTGACCTGGTGGGTCAGGACCGCGCCGAGCACGTCCTGGCCGTCTCCGAGCTGGCCGACGACGGTGCTGTCGGCGTCCCAGTAGGTGCCGATGTGCGGGCGGACCGCGTTCACCGCCTGCTGGACCGCGGCCAGCTGGGTCCTGGTCAGCTCGAACGGGTCGGTGATGCCCAGCGACGGCTGGGCCGACTTGAGGTAGAGCGCGGCCAGCGCCAGCGTGACCGGGGCGTCCGGCACGGTGATCCGGCCCGAGTGCTGGGCGGCCGAGCCCGGGGAGAACAGCGCGGCCCAGCTCTGCGGGGCCGGCTTGACCTGGCCCGCGTCGTAGCCGGTCACGTAGGAGTCCCACAGGTAGGGCAGGCCGTACGTCCGGTTGCCGGAAACCTCGGGCGCGGCCGTGCGCAGCCGGGAGCTGACGCCGGAGTAGCCGGTGAGGTGGCTGGTGTCCAGCGGCGCCACGGCCCTGGCCTGCATCAGCTGCCCGGCCACCTCGGGTGAGGCGAGGATGCCGTCGTAGTAGTAGTTGCCGATGCCGTAGGTCAGGTCCCGGTAGGCGTCAGCGTCGGTGCTGGCACTCCGCAGCTCGACCAGGCAGCCAGACTGCTCCTCGAACGGCGTGACCCAGTCCGACTTGGCGTCGACGTTGCCGTTCTGCACCGGCCCGGGCGGGACGATCAACCGGATGAAGTTCGGGTTGGTCGCCGCGGTCGGCCCGGTCGGCGAGGGCGAGGCGAACGCCGATGGCTTCCCGGTGCGGGTGCCGGAGCACGCCGCGAGCAGGATCATCAGCCCGGCCACAGCCAGCAGCAGGATGGGCCGGGGGGCGCGCCGGGATTGCCGGGATCGCGCGTTCAGCGCTTGACCGCTCACGGAACGATGAGCTTATCCGGACCGGGACTCAGTCAGGGCCGAGATACGGCGGGCCAGGTCGAAGTCCGCGGCGGTGAGGCCGCCCGCTGAGTGGGTGACCAGGGCCAGGGTGACCTGGTTCCAGCGGATGTCGATGTCCGGGTGGTGGTTGACCTTCTCGGCCAGGAACGCCACCGCTCCCACCAGCAGCATGGCGCCGCGGAAGTCGTCCCTGGTGAAGGTCCGGGTGATCTCGCCGTTCGCCAGGGTCCAGCCCGGCGACCCGGTCAGTTCGGCCGTAATCTGATCATCGGTGAGAAGCTCCATACGACCGGCATACCATTCGGTCGTGCCAGGATCATCATCGAACGCCGAAGACAACCGCCCCCGCCCGGCCCTGCTCGCCACTCCCCTGCTGGCCGAGCACGAACAGCTGGGGGCGACGCTGACCGGTTTCGCGGGCTGGCGGATGCCGCTGCGTTACGGGAGCGAGACCGCGGAGCACCTGGCCGTGCGCCGGGCGGCCGGCCTGTTTGACCTGTCCCACATGGGCGAGATCACCGTGACCGGCCCCGGGGCCGCGGCCGCGCTCGACTACGCGCTGACCGGCCTGCTGTCGTCGGTGGCGCCCGGCCGGGCCCGGTACACGATGATGTGCGCCGAGGACGGCGGGGTGCTCGACGACCTCGTGGTCTACCGGACCGGGGACGAAGCGTTCATGATCGTGGCCAACGCGGCCAACACCCCGGCCGTCGCCGCCGAACTGCACGCCCGGGCGGCCGGGTACCAGGCCGCGATCACCGACCGGACCGCCGACTACGCGCTGATCGCCATTCAGGGCCCGGAGGCGGTGGGCATTCTGGCGCCGCTGACCGACCTGGCCCTGGACGGCCTCAAGTACTACGCGGGCCAGGACGGCACGGTGGCCGGGCGGCGGGCCTTTGTGGCCCGGACCGGCTACACCGGAGAGGACGGCTTCGAGCTGTTCACCGCTCCGGAGGACGCCGGCCCGGTATGGTCCGCGCTGGCCCGGGCGGGCGCACCGGCGGGGCTGGTGCCCGCGGGCCTGGCCGCCCGCGATACGCTCCGGCTCGAGGCCGGGATGCCGCTGTACGGCAGCGAACTCGGCCCGGACGTGACGCCGTACGACGCGGGACTGGGACGAGTGGTCAAGTTCGACAAACCGGGCGGCTTCGTCGGCGGCCGTGCGCTGGCCGACCGGGCGGAAGCCGCGCCGCGCCGCGTCCTGGCCGGGATCACCATGACCTCGCGCCGGGTCCCCCGGCACGGGTACCCGGTCCTGGCCGGAGGCCAGCTGGCCGGGACCGTCACGAGCGGCGCGCCATCGCCCACCCTGGGCGTGCCGATCGCCATGGCGTACCTGGCGCCGGACGTCCTGCGCGCTGACGACACCGGCCCGGCGGGCGAGCTGGCTGTGGACATCAGGGGCCGGGCCGAAGGAGCCCGCCTCACCGACCTGCCTTTCTATAGGAGATCCCGAGCATGAGCGTTCCTGCCGCGCTGCGGTACACCGCAGAGCACGAATGGGTGGCCCTGGACGGCCCGTCCGCGACGATCGGCATCACCGACTTCGCGGCCCGGGCCCTGGGCGACGTGGTATTCGTGTCGCTGCCCACCGAGGGCGCCAGCGTCGCCGCCGAAGAAGCGTGCGGCGAGGTTGAGTCGACCAAGTCGGTCAGTGACCTGTACTCCCCCGTGGACGGCGAGGTCACCGAGATCAACGGCGACCTGGACGACGACCCCGGCCTGGTCAACACCGACCCGTACGGGGCGGGCTGGATGTTCAGGGTCCGGCTGGCCGGCGGCAGCAGCGAACTGCCGCCCGGCCTGCTGTCCCCGGCGGAGTACGAGGAGCTGACCAAGGACGGCGACTGACCGCCGGGCTCAGCGTCGCCGCCGCCAGATCCACAGCGCCACCACGCCGGCCACCACGACGGCGCCCGCGCCGGCCAGCTTGGGGTCGACCGTCTGGGCCCGCTGCTTGAGCTGGTCCATGGTCCGCCGGGCCACGTTGGCCGGCTTCACCTTGTCCGTGATGGCGTCGACCGTGCGGCCCAGTTCCAGCCGGGCCCGCTCGATCTGTTTGATGAGCTCCGGCTGACTGAGCTCGGTTGCCGCCCCGGGCGCGATCTGCTCGCCGGCCATCACGTGCTCCCTCGTCGCTGTGCCTGGTCCTTTGGAATCCCGACAGTGTCCCAGAAACTATTGGGTCCCAGAAACCATTGGCCCCCAGAACCACTGATCCCCCGGACGCGGGCGCGCCGGGGGATCAGCGGGGACAAGCCGGGCTCGGTCAGCAGCTGCTCTTGTAGACGTACTGCTGCACGGCGGCCGAGTTCACGTTGGCCGGGGTGATGGCCTGGAGCGGAGTGCCGATGGTCGCGGTCACGGTCTTGCCGTTGGCCGCGTTCAGCGCCTGCTGGACGGCGTCCTGGCCTTCCAGGTAGGGATCCTGGGCCACCGCCAGCTGGATGGTGTTGGACTTGAGGAACGCGATCTGCTGCGGTTCGGCGTCGAAGGTGGCCACCTTGACCTTGCCGGTTTTGCCGGCGTGCTGCACGCCGGTGGCCGCGCCCTGGGCGCTCAGCACGTTGGTGGCGAACACCCCGGCCAGGTCCGGGTGGGCCGAGATGTCGCTGGACACCTGGCCGGCCGCGGTGGCCGCGCTGTCGTTGTCGTACTGGGTGGCCAGGACCTTGACGTTCGGGTACTTGGCCTTCATCTCGGCCTGGAAGCCCTGGATCCGGGCGTCGGTGGTGCTGATGCCCGGGTTGACGTTGATCACCGCGACCGTGCCCTTGCCGCCGATCTGGGAGCCGAGGCTGTCCGCGGCCACCTTCCCGCCGCCCACGTTGTCGGTGGTAATCCGGGACACGCCGAGGGAGGTGTCGCTGGACGAGGTGTCCACGAACACGATCTTGGTGCCCGCGCTCTGGATGCGCTGCAGCTCGGGATCGAGCGCCTTGGCGTCGGTCGGCGCGACCATCAGCGCGTCCGGCTTGCTGGCCGCGACCGCGTTCAGGATCGGGGCCTGCTCAGGGACCGAGAAGTCAGCCGGGCCGTTGATGGTCAGCTTGGCCCCGAGCTTCTTGGCTTCGGCCTGAGCGCCGCACTCCATGGTGACGTAGAAGTCGTCGCTCTTGGTGCCCACGATGAGCTCAAGGTTGTTCTTGGCGAAGCCGGAGCTGGCGCTCCCGCCGCTGCTGCTGCTACTGCTGCTACTGCTGGCCTTGGGACTGCTGGTGCCGCTGCTGGAACATGCGGCCAGGCCCAGGCCGATGACCGCGACCGCGGCCAGGCCGGCCGTCCGGGCGGGGTATCTACGTGACATCCGATCCTCCTGAATGGGGTGGGAACGCGCCTTTGCGGTCCCCGCTTCGTTGCCTCAGGCGCGCTCGCGCAGCCGGCGGCGGAACTGATCGAGATAAACGGCGGCGGCGAGCACCACGCCGGTCAGGACGTACTGCCAGTACTGGTTGACCCCGACGATGATGAGGCCCGAGGCCAGCATGAGCGGGATGAACACCCCGATGAGGGTGCCGAGGACCGAGCCCCGCCCGCC
>DASWVA010000384.1:0-4782 GCA_036401415.1 Streptosporangiaceae bacterium | reverse complement strand
CGGCCGATGAGCCAGATCGCGGCGGCACAGGCCACCACCATCCAGAGGGTGCCCTCCAGGGCGCGGGTGGCACGCTTGCGGACCAGGCCGTTCCAGGCCATCCAGATCGCGCCCAGAATGATCACTGGGGCCAGGTAGGGGAAGTAGATCGCGTTGCCGAGCGCGCTGATCAGCCGGTTGGCCGTGCTCTGGAGCCAGTTCAGGATGCCGTTGCCGGCCGCCGACTGGTACACGGTGATCGTGACCCGGTCGATCGACTTGGCCGCGTCGAAGACCATGCCGGCCACGTTGTTG
Organism: Streptosporangiaceae bacterium; assembly: GCA_036401415.1. GTDB lineage: Bacteria > Actinomycetota > Actinomycetes > Streptosporangiales > Streptosporangiaceae > Bog-532. Next base: position 4,488 of record DASWVA010000384.1, on the reverse strand, counting down.
CCGATCAGCGAGGTCATGTCGGAGCACTGCAGGCCGTGCGCGGCCCAGAACTGGCCGGCCACCCCGTAGCTGTCATACAAGGTGTGCCCGCTGACCGTCCCGGCCGGCGGCTCGATCAGCGAGCCGATCCCGCCGCTGGCCGGTTCGGGCTGCGGCAGCGAGGGCTGGCAGACGTTGTTCAGGTCACCGATCAGGCCGCTCGACCCGGACGAGCACAACCCGAGCAGGCCGCCGATGTCGCCGATGCCCGGCACCGAGCAGACCCCGCCCGCGGGCGCGGCCAGGGCGCCCGGCATCCGGACGGCGGTGAGCACGGCCTGGGTGTCGGGGTTCTGCCCGGTCGACGGGGTCGCGTACACGGCTACCGCGCCGGCCGTGCCCGCCATCGCGCTGGCCGCAGTGGTGCTGGTGGCCGCCGGGCCCGCGGTGCGGCCCGCCGAGCCCAGGGCGGTCGCGGCGAACAGCGGCACCGCCAGCAGCATCCCCAGCGTGATGAGGAAACGGGCCACCCAGACTGGCCGGGGCGTTCGCGTGGTCCTTCGCATGGATCTCACTGGCTGCTCACCTCGCCCGCGGTCTGAGTGGCTGGGATACCCCCGTCGTCGTGTCCTGTGCCTGGGCCGCCGGCATCCGGGTCCCCGCGGCCCGACGCCTCCTGCGGCCTGGATCCCTCGTCCGGCCGGGACCGGGTGGGGTTGGTGTCGAGCCAGCGCTGCAGTTCCTCGCTGGCCAGGTCGACGCCGATGCGCCCGGCCCGGCCGTCCAGGTCGCGGAAGATCGCTTCGCCGTTACCGAGCCCGCGCAGCACCGCCCGGTGGTCGTCGGAGGACTCGACCCCGAGCAGTGACAGCACGCTGTCCACCTCGGTCCGCTCCGACGACCGGAACGCGAAGACGCTGGAGATACAGTTCGTGACCTGCTCGTTCAGCAAGTCCCGGGCGTTCTGCGAGACCAGGATCAGCGAGGTGTTCCGGGACCGTCCCATCCGGGACACCTCGGGCACGAGCTTGGCGCCCTCGGGAGTCGCGGTGATGGCCCACGCCTCGTCCAGGAAGATCGCCTTGGGCATCCGCCGGTCCATGCCGTTCAGCAGCCGCCGGGCGAACTGGGACACCAGGTAGAGCAGGGCCACCGACAAGCGCTGCTCGTAGGAGTAGTCGTCGCGGCTGATCGCGGTGTCGGGCAGGGTGAGGCCGCCCAGGGTGAACACCGTGGTCCAGCCCGCCGCGTCGACCTGCTGGTTACCGGAAGGCGAAAAGCACAACCGGGCCAGCCGCATCTCCGAGATCGAGCGCATGACCGCGCCCAGGTTCTTCGACGCGGGGTCGTCGGCCTGTTCCAGGTGCCGGACCACCTTGCCCAGGCTGGGCCGGGGCTCGCCCGCCACCACGCCGACCGCCTGGATCATGGCGCTCTCGCGCTCCTCACTCATCCGTGGCAGCAGCAGGCGCAGGGTCTCGGTAGCCATGGTCCGCCGGGTGGCCAGGTCATCGCCGAACGAGAACGGGTCGAGCAGCCCGGGAGCAGCGCTGCCGAGCGAAAGCACCCGGGCCCGGCGGCCGCGGGCCTGCAGCAGCCGGACCAGGGAAGTCGCGTCGCCCTTGGGGTCGATGACCGCCACCGTGGCCCCGCGCAGCGCGAGCTGGTAGATCATCAGCAGGGCGAGGGTGGTCTTGCCGCCGCCCGGCTCGCCGGTGATCGCGATCGCGGTGGGCCGGTTGCGCGCCGCGGCCAGCAGCGGGTCGAAGTGCACGATGGCCCGGGCCCGGCCGAGCGTCTCCCCGATGTACGGGCCGATCCAGCCGGCGTCGTCGGCGACCCGGTCCCCCAGGTCCACCGTGGCCGTGGGCATGCCGCCCGCGATCGTGTACAGCGGCTGTCGCTGAAGGTAGGAGTTCAGCCGCACGTGGTCACCGGGCAGCGACTCCCGAAGCAGCGAGAACTGGTCGCCGGTGGAGTTGACGATGTCGATCCCGATGTCCCGGTAGTGCTCGACCACGGCTTCCACCCGCCGGACACACAGATCGCGAGTGGGCGCGGTCACGATCAGCCGGTGCCACCCGTAGACGAACGGCAGCCGCTCCTTGGTGATGCCGTGCTCGAGCATCCGGGCCGCGGCGATCTGCTCAGCCAGCGCGATGGGCGCCTCGACCCCGGCCTCGCGGATGTGAGCGTCCATGTCCCGGGCGTGCGCCAGCCGCCGGCTGACGTCCTTGCTGGCCTTGGCGGGCGGGATGAGCCGCATCCGCGAGCTGACCTCGACCGGGAACGGCAGCGAGTCGGCGTAGTGCAGCCACGGCTCCCCGTCCGGGAACGACATCACGTCCGGGAACCGGGAGAAGGACAGGTATGCGGCGTATGAATCGCCGGCCGTGTGCTCAAGCTGCAGCAGCGTGCGGCTGTTGTGGACCTGGCCCTCGAACAGGCCCTCGATCTCGCCCGCGCCCCAGGTCCGCTTGTTGCTGGCCGACGGCGGCGGGTCTCCCAGCGAACCCATCAGCGCGTGCCGGAGCAGCCAGGCCAGCTCGCCCGCGGTGGCGTGCCGGGCCGCGAGCGCGCTGGCGGACAGGGCCCGGCCGATCCGCTCGGCCTGGTCGGTCCACTTGGCGACCTCGCCCGAGCCGACCGCCTCGTCCTCGATCCCCAGCTTGCGCTCACCGCTCTGGTAGAGCGAAATGAACTGCGACAGCACCCCGCCGGAGATCTGGGCCCGCATGCCCCGCTGGCCCAGCCGGACCCCGAGGTAGATCTCCTTGCTCCAGAAGTCCTTGGTCCACACGTGCTGATAGGACTCATCCAGGTACTCGCGCCAGCCCGCGCCGCCGTCCGCGGTCGCGTCCAGGCCGGTGGCCCATTCGGCGGCCGGGTAGGAGCGGTGGGCGACCCGCAGGTGCACCTCGGCGTCGGGCATCCGGATCGCGGCCAGCGCGACCGTGACGTTGGTGGCCAGAGCCTCGCGCTCTTCCGGCGTGGTGAACTCATACGACACCGACGGCAGCCGGAAGTACGCCCAGGCGTGCGCGTCGGTCAGCAGCACCCGGTCGTCGAAGTACCGGATATTCAGCCGGCTGCTGCCCTTGGTCCGGGAACTCACCGCACCACCCTCCGGGGCACCGGGCGGGCGGCCAGGCCAGCGATCAGCACGCCCGCGAGCGCGGTGTACGCGTGCCGGGCCTGCGGCCGCAGTGACGAGGCACTGGCCGCGCCCGAGGCCAGGCTGTCGTCCCAGGGAATCCGGACGATGGCCCGGCACCGCCCGCGGGCCACGGCCTCGGCCTGCTCGACGTCACCCGCACTGGCCCTGCTCACTCCGTTCACCACGGTTACCGCGCGGCTGGCCAGCTCACCGTGGCCATGACCGCTGAGCCACTCAAGGGTCATCCCGAGCGACCGCGGCGCGTCCGCGCTGGCCGGGGCGACCAGGACCAGCTGACCGGCGATGCCGAGGATACGGGTGACTTCGGCCGCCCCCGGGTCGACGAGCGTGAGCCGGTACCGCCGGCTGGCCTGCTCGGCCAGGAGCGGGTAGTCCCGTTCGCCCACGGCGGGCGAGCCCGGACCGGCGCCGACCGCGACGACGTCGAGGCGGGCCCGGCCCAGCTGGCGGTGGTCCGGCGCGGGCCCGGAGCCGGCCAGCAGGGCGGTCACCGTGAGCGCCGGCGGGTTCGGGGCCAGCCGGGCCAGGCTGGCGGGCCCGGGGTTGAGGTCGATGGCGGCGACCGCCTCCTGGCGCAGCGCGGCCAGCACCTGCCCGGTCAGCAGCGCGGTCACGGTCTGCCCGGCCCCGCTGGTGCAGCCGAGGAACACGATCCGGTGCGGGCTGCTGAGCGGCAGCCGGGCCCGGTCCCGGTCCAGGCCCTCGCGGTCGCGCTGGCCGGGGCCCTGGCCACCGGGCACGACGCGCACCTTGCGCTGCCAGCTGTCGGTCCGCCCGGGGCCGCTCAGGGCCCGCTCGATCGACGGCACCGCGCGCGAGCGGAGGTTGGCGCGCCCGGGCCCGGGCTCGGGCTCGGGCTCGGGCTCGGGCGCGGGCAGGTCGACCGCGGTGGCGCCGGCGGCCGCCTCGACTTCGGCGGGCGCGGGCATCTCCGCCCGCGTCGGCGTCTCCGGAGTCACCCTCGCTGCCGGGGGCAGGCCGGCTGCAGGCGGCGTGCCGGCCACAAGCGGGGCCGACGGGATGGCAACCTCGGGCGGGGCCGACGGGGCGGACGCCTCAGGCGGTGCGGACGGCTTGGGCGGGGCCGACGGGGCGGACGCCTCAGGGGGGGTGGCCGGCTTGGGCGTCTCGCCTATTCCGGCCGGGGCCGGCAGCTCAGTCTGCGTGGGCAGTTCGGCCAGGTCGGTGAGCTCCGCGGTCGCCCCGGGGGCGGGCAGGTCGGGCCGGGTGAACGCGGGCGGCGGAAGCTCGGTGGGGCCAGCCGGCCGGGTGTGCGCCGGCCGGGCGGGCGGGGCGGCGGGAATGGCCTGGGCGGCCGCGGCGGCCGGCCC
>DASWVA010000383.1:0-2643 GCA_036401415.1 Streptosporangiaceae bacterium | reverse complement strand
CGGCCGCCGCCGCATACCCGGCGGCCTGCCGGGCCGGGCGCCCGGCCACCCGGCTGAACACCGCGACCGCGGCCACCCCGAAGAAGATCGCCTGGCTGTCGACGTGCTGCCCGGCCACCAGGACCTGGAGCAGCAGCGGGTTGGCCGTCCACAGCAGCGCGGCCCGGGCCTGGCGGTCCCGGTCGCCGCTCCCCAGCCGGTGCAGGATCAGGCCGGTGCCGGCGAAGGCGGCCAGGTTGAACAGCGACAGTACGAACACGGTGAGCCGGGCCGACGTGCCGCCGGCCAGGGAGGCGAGCGCCTGGCCACCGGTGGCGACCGTGCCGTAGTCCGACGGGGTGGTCCGCCAGTCCTGCACGGCCCGGGCCACCGGGTCGCCGAGCCGGGCCAGCAGGTCCGGCCCGGCGGCGTACGGGTTGTGCCCGGTGACCAGCATCCGGCCGTAGGCGGCGTAGCTGAGCGGATCGGAGGACCCGAACGGCGGGACCAGCGTGAGGGCCACCGCGGCCAGCAGGCCGGCCAGCAGCAGGCCGCGGACCGGCAGCCGCCAGCCGCGCCGGGTCGCGAACAGGGTGAGGGCCAGGGCCGCCGTGCCCGCCAGCAGCGCCACCGCGGCCAGGGCCACGGCCAGGTACGGCGACAGGTGGGCATTGAAGGCCCATGGGGGCTGGCCCGGCCGTCCCGGAAAGGGTGGCTCCATGACCGAGGGACCGGCCACCGCCACCGCGAACGTCAGCATGATGCTGAGACCGGTCAGCGCGAGACCGGCCCGCCCGGCCACGTCCGGCCGTGGCCTGAGGGCCGGCCGCTGGCTCATCGCCGCGTGGCCAGGGCCCTCGCGACGTCGGCGAGCTGCCGGGCCCGGTGCAGCTGGGAGCGCAGGTCGGTACCGGTGGCCCGGTGAGCCAGCGGAACCTCGACCTCGGTGATCCGCATGCCCTGCCGGGCCAGGTCGATGGTGAGCGCGGTCTCCACGCCGAACCCGGCCGCCAGCGGCCGGGCGGCCTCGAACGCGGCCCGGGTCAGGCAGCGCTGCCCGTTGAGCGGCTGGGCGGGGGACCAGCCGATGGCCCGGCGGATGCCCGCGCTGGACAGCCCGACCACGACCCCGTGACCACCCAGCTTGACCGTGGACGAGAACGCGGCGATGGTCATGTCCGCCTCGCCGCTGGTGACCGGCTGGGTCAGGGGCGCGGCGAAGGCGGCCGAGTCGGCGAGATCCGCGTCCAGGAAGAGCAGGTGCCGCGGGCTGTGGCGGTGTTCTTGCTGGTCGAGCAGGTGCACGGCTTCGGCCCCGGTCTCCATGGCGGCGGCCTTGCCCCGGTTGCGGGTGTGCCGCATCACCACGGCGCCGGCGTCGCGGGCCAGGGCCGCTGTGCCGTCCACCGAGCCGTCGTCCACGACCACGACCAGGCCGGCCCCGGGCAGCTCGGCGGCCGCGGTCACGGTCGCACGGATCCGCTGGGCTTCGTCCCGGGCGGGGATGACGACCGCCACATCGCCGTTCAGCATGGGCCCGATCCTAGGGCATCATGCCACCTGGGCCCGGTCGTACGCGGGATGGCCTACTGGGCGGACCCGACCACGGACTCGTCGAGAACGGTGAACACCGAGTCGAGCCCGGTGACCTGGAGGATCTTGCGCACGGGCGCGCGGGGGGCCGCCAGCTCCAGCTGGCCGCCGCGCTCCTTGGCCCGGCGCAGCGAGGAGAGCAGCACGTTCATGCCGGTGGAGTCGCAGAATACGACGCCGGACATGTCCACGATCACGCGCGCGGGACGGTCATCGGCCAGCACGTCGACGAGCTCGCGGTGCAGCCGCGGCGCGGTGTAAAGGTCGATTTCACCCGCTGCGATCACAATGGTGTGATCACCCTGAGACCGGCTCGAGACATTGAGTTCCACGAGCGAACCATACCGTCATCCGCCTCCCCCTGCTATACACCTGCGCCGATCGGACACCAGGGCCGGAGGTCCACCCGGTGAACGGCCCAGCCGGGACGGGTGGTCACGCCTCAGCCACCGAGCGTTCCTGGCCGGCGGGGCTGGCCGGGGCGGTGGCCGGGGTCACCGGAGGGTGGCCGCCGACCGGTGCGGTGGGCAGGTGCGGGGCGGCGAGCACCGCCCACACCGTGGTCTCCCCGTCATCACGCCGCACACCCCACCGGCTGGCCAGGGTCTCCACGATGCCCAGGCCCCGGCCGCCCGGTGCGCCCGGCTCAGGCTCGGAGACCCGGGGCAGCGGGCCATCGCCCGCGTCACTGACCGCAACCTGCAGCGCGTCATGGTCGAGGGTCCAGGCCACCCGGACCTGCGCGCCCGGCAACGGCGCCGCGTGCCGGATCGCGTTGCTCAGCAACTCGGTGATCACCACCGCGGCGTCACCGACCGCGGTCTCGTAGATACCCGCCGCGGCCAGGTCGGAGGTCAGGCGGCGACGGGCCACCGCGACGCTGGACGGGGTGTACGGGAGCAGTACGACCGCCGATGGACTCACCTCCCCGTACGCCTGTTCCGCCCACGCAACTGAACGAACCCGGTACGAGCGGAAATGCCCCGCGGTGCAGTCCGGGAAACCGTAACGGTCACATTTTGTAGCCGGCCTGGTAAACACGACCGCCAGCTGGCGTGCCGGGGCGAAAAT
>DASWVA010000382.1:0-9319 GCA_036401415.1 Streptosporangiaceae bacterium | reverse complement strand
CTTCGGGCCCGAAAGCTTCCTTGAGCCTGCGCACGACGGGCGCCTCGATCGTCGAGGACGCCGAACGTACGAACTCACCCATTTCCTGGAGCTTGACCATCACGGTCTTGCTCTCGACACCGAACTCTTTCGCGAGTTCGTAAACCCGGACCTTCGCCACTACGCTCCTCTACCCGGCCCGGGACGAACCGGGCCTTTAACCGGACCATTCGCGCCGGTCCGGGGCGTAGGGCGCTCCGGGCCGACGTCAGCCTGTGGTCTTCATCGCCTAGTGCTCATCGAGCGCTCATCGCTGTCTCGACCCGCTTTCCGACAGGTTGCCGTTCTTGCCGTTCTGTTCTTCATGTTATGCCCAGTGGCGGCGGTCCCGGAAGGTGCGCGTTCACCGGCCGTCGAGGTACTCAGTGACCAGGGCGGTGCCGAGCGGCCGCTGCGCGCGCAGGGCGCGCACCAGAGCCCGCCGGCGTTGCGCAAGCTCCAAGCATGCCCCACTCGGGTGCAGGTATGCACCCCGGCCGGGCAAGCTCGCTTCAGGGTCGGGAACGATCACGTCCCCAGCCACCACCAAACGAAGCAAACAGGACTTGGCCGCGCGCTGCCGGCAGCCCACGCAGGTGCGCACCGGAAGCGCGCGCCGCGCGGGCCGATCGGACGGCCCGGCCATTTCCTCTCCAACTCTACCGCGCCGACGCGCCGGCGGCGCCGCCAGATCAAGTATCGGAGGGAGCGGGCGGGGCCGGGTCGCCTTCGGGCTGGGCATCGGAACGGATGTCGATGCGCCAGCCGGTGAGGCGGGCCGCCAGCCGGGCATTCTGCCCCTCCTTGCCGATCGCGAGCGAGAGCTGGTAGTCGGGGACGATCACCCGGGCCACCCGGGCGTCGGCGTCGATCACGTGCACCGCGCTCACCCGGGCCGGTGACAGTGCGTTGGCCACGAAAGTCGCGGGGTCGTCGGAATAGTCCACGATGTCGATCTTCTCGCCGTGCAGCTCGGACATGACGTTGCGGACCCGGCTCCCCATGGGCCCGATGCAGGCCCCCTTGGCGTTGACCCCGGGCTGGTTGGAGCGGACCGCGATCTTGGTCCGGTGCCCCTCCTCGCGGGCGATGGCCACGATGTCCACCGCCCCGCTGGCGATCTCCGGCACTTCCAGCGCGAACAGCTTCTTGACCAGGTTCCGGTGGGTCCGGGACAGCGTCACCGTCGGGCCGCGGTGCCCCTTGCGGACGTGCAGCACGTAGCAGCGGATGCGCTCGCCGTGCAGGTACTGCTCGGCGGGCACCTGCTCGGCGGGCGGCAGCACCGCCTCGATCTTGCCCAGATCGACCAGCACCGACCGGGGATCCTTGCCCTGCTGGATGACCCCGGCGACGATGTCGCCCTCGCGGCCGGCGTACTCGCCGAACGTCATCTCGTCCTCGACGTCCCGCAGCCGCTGCAGGATGACCTGGCGGGCGGTGCCGGCCGCGATCCGGCCGAACCCGTCGGGGGTGTCGTCGTACTCGCGGGCCGGCGCCCCGTCCGGGCCCGTCTCGGTCGCCCACACTGTGACGTGCCCGGTGAGCCGGTCGATCTGGACCCGGGCCAGCGGGGCCGCGCCTTCGGCCTTGCTGTACGCCACCAGCAGGGCGTCCTCGATGGCCCGCACCGAGGTGTCCATCGAGATGTCCTTTTCGCTCTCCAGCATGCGGAGCGCGCTGAGATCAATGTCCATCGGGTTCCCCCGTGTCCGGCTCGAGGTCGGGCTGACCGGGCCGGTCGAATTCGATCTGGATCTGGCCCACGCCCAGGGCCGCGTAGGCGAACCGGCGCCGGGCACCGTCGACGTCCAGGACCACCTCGGAAGCGTCCGCGTCGAGCACGCGGCCCTGGACCGGATCAGCGGGCGACTGCGACACCGGCACGCGGATCAGCCGGCCCACGGCCCGCTGCCAGTGCCGCGGCTGGGTGAGCGGCCGGTCCACGCCCGGCGAGGAGACCTCAAGCGTGTAGGGCATCTCACCCATCACGTCCGTGGTGTCCAGCTTGGCCGATATCTCCCGGCTGGCCAGGGCGGCGTCGTCGAGGCTCACGCCGTGGTCGCTGTCGACCACGATCCGGAGCAGGCGGCGACGGCCCGCGCTACTGACCTTCACCGACTCCAGGTCCATGCCGAGCGCGTGCACGACCGGGGTGGCCACCTCGATGACCTGGTCGGCGTCGGGGGCCGGGCCCGGGGGCCGTCCGGGCCGGGCCGGCGTGGCCGCCGGCGGCGCCTGACCCGGCTTGCGGGCCGGGCCACGCCCGGCCGCACGCCCGCTACGTGCGGGAACGTGACGGGGTCCTCCTGCCATCAAGGCCTCCTTCACGTCCATGACCTGCACTGTTTGGTTGTCCGGTCTAGCCTATCCGGCATGCGCCACCGTGACTGCTGTTCAGCGTCCGGCCCATGGCATCCTGGTGGCCTGGGCAGGACACGGAGGGTACCGGACAGTGACGAGTAGGCGGGCGGTCTCACGGCGCCGCGTGCTCACCGCGGCCGCGGTCATGCTGCCCCTCGCCGCCACGGCGTCCTGCGAAGTGCCCGAGGCACTGCGCCGGCCGCCGGGACTGACCGCCAGCGTGCGCACACTCCGCGCGTCCATCGCGGCCGAGCAGGCGCTGGTGGACAGCTACCACGGCGCGGTACGCCGGTTTCCCCAACTGTCCGCGACGCTGAATTCATTCCTGGGCCAGCACCAGCAGCACCTGGCTCAGCTGCAGGGCCGGCTGATCGTGCCGCCGCACGTGCGGATGAGCCCCGTGCCGTCGCCCCGGCCGGCCGGCTCGGCCCCGGCCCTGGCCAGCTCGGCGGCCGACGCGGTCCAGCTGCTGGTCCGGGCCGAGCAGCTCGCGGCCGCGGCGCAGCTGGAACGGCTGATGGATGTCCCGTCCTCGCTGGCCCAGCTGCTGGCCAGCATCGCCGCGTCCGAGGCGACGCACGCGGTGGCCCTGTCCATGCAAGCCGGGTCCGGCTGATGGCCAGGTCGCCGGGGGTGACGGCGCTCCAAGCGCTGCTGGCCGCCGAGAACGCGGCCGTCTACGGCTACGGGCTGGCCGGAGCCCAGCTCAGCGGGAGCCTGCTCACCGCCGCCCAGCAGGACTGGAACCTGCACCGGGCGGCCCAGGCCACGGTGTCGGCGATGGTTGTCCAGCGTGGTGGCACCCCCGCGCCCGCGGCGGCCGCGTACCGTCCGCCGTTCGCGGTGACCAGCACGGCCACGGCCCGGTCCCTGGCCGCGCTGCTGGAGGACGGCCTGGTCCAGGCGTATCTGGGCCTGGTCGCGCTCACCGACCAGGACCTGCGCGCGTTCGGGGCCGGGCAGATGCAGGCCGCGGCCGTCCGGGCCTCATTCTGGCGCGGCGGCACGACCGCCTTTCCCGGCCTGCCGGCCAGCGCGCTCGGGTAGGCGGCTCAGGAGGCGGCGTGGCTGGCCAGGACGTGCTGCACCGCGCTGGCCGCGGCATCCAGGTCCTGTGCGGCGGAGATTCGCTCCGCCCACGACCACCAGAACCACCAGGCGCCGTCGCTGCCACAGCCGGCGTAGACGTGCTCTTCGAGTGCCCGGGCGTTCTGGTTCACCACATACAGGCTGGGAACCCGGCCGGGCGGCAGCTCCATACGGACACCGAAGCCGCGCCGGGCGAGCTCCTCGCCCAGCTTCTCTAGGTATTCCAGCTGCACGTCGGTTGCCTCACGCATCCGCTGAGCTTCCACCGTCATCACTTTGTTACTCCTGGTAGATAAAATGCTGCTGAGCGTGTGAGCGTTTACCAGAATGCCGCCGCAGCCTGCCCCCCGCACGGGATCAGGAGAATTCGGAACTTCAAGGTTGAGCAGGGCCTCCGGGAGCGGCTCGGCGTGCAGGACCGTGAGCCGGGACACCGCGCGGGTCAGGGCGACGTAGAGGCGCTGCAGGCCACGAGCTTCCGCCGCGGCGATGGCGGCGGGTTCGACCACGATCACGTGGTCGAACTCCAGGCCCTTGGCCAGCGTCACCGGCACCAGGACGAGCCCGGCCCGGCTCCCGGTCCCGGCCGGGTCGTCGCCGAGATCACGGTGCAGCACCCGGTGCGCGGCCAGCTCGCGGGACAGGGCGGAAATCTGCTGATCGGCCGCGATCACGGCTACCGAGCCGGGGTCGGCCGCGGCTTCGGCGCATACCGCGGCGAGCCGGGCGCCCAGCTGGCCGGCGGCCACGGCCACGACGTGCAGCGCGGCCGCGTCCTCGCGCAGCGACGCGGCGGGCGGCAGTCCGGGGGCGATCCGGCTCAGCAGCCGGCTGGCGAAGTCCAGGATCTGCCGCGGCACCCGGTACCCGGTGCCCAGGACCGCCACCTGCGCCCCGGGCTTGCCCAGGTGCGCCAGCAGCTCAGCCCAGGATCCCGTGGCCCACGGCGTGGTGCCCTGGGCCAGGTCGCCGAGCACGGTGGCGGCGCCGGTGGAGCACCGGCGGCCGATCGCGCGGCATTCCATCGGAGACAGGTCCTGGGCCTCGTCCACCACCACGTGGCTCAGGCTGGGCGTGCGCTCGACCAGGTCGCGGGCCTCGTCGATGAGCATGGCGTCCGCGGGCGACCAGCGGGCCGACCCGGGGCCGCGCGGCGGCCGGGCCCAGACGACGGCGTCCTGCTCGGCGCCGGTGAGCACGCCGGCCGCGGCTGCGGCCAGCGCGCCGACGTCGCTGAGCAGTCCGAACACCAGCCGCACGGGGTCAACCCGGGGCCAGATGGCATCCACCGCGGCGCGCACCGGCCGGGCGCGCCGCACCGCGTCGTGGGTCCGGTCGTCGCAGGTTTCCCCGGCCGCCTCCAGCTGGCTCAGGATCACGTGCGCGATGCGGTGCCCGAGCAGGTCCCGGCCGGCGCCGTAGCGCAGACCGCGCTCCCGCAGCTCGGCGGCCAGACCGGCCAGGTCGTAGGCGGACACCCGCCACCGGCGCGAGCCCCGGGTCATCGTCAGCGGTTCCGGCGGCTCGGTGAGCCGCGACCACAGGGCCCGGCGCAGCACCTCGGCCATGCGCGCATCACCCTTGACCCGGGCCGCGGCCAGGCTGTCCCGGCCGCCGACGGCCACCGAGGCAGCCAGTTCGGTGACGGTCAGCTGGCGGACGTTGATCTCGCCCAGCGCGGGCAGCACGTTGCCGATGTAGCCCAGGAACGCGCGGTTCGGCCCGATGACCAGCACGCCGCGGCGGGCGACCCGCTCGGAGTAGGCGTACAGCAGGTAGGCGATGCGGTGCAGTCCGACGGCGGTCTTGCCGGTCCCCGGAGCACCCTGGACGCAGACCGTCCGGGCCACATCGGCCCGGACGATGTCGTCCTGCTCGGGCTGGATGGTGGCCACGATGTCGCGCATGGGCCCGGAGCGGGGCCGTTCGATCTCCTGAATCAGGAGGCGGCTGACCGGCTCGCCCGGCGGGGCCGCGGATCCAGGCCCGGCGGCCGTGAACCATTCGTCCTCATACGCGGTCAGCTCCCCGCCGGAGAAGCCGAACCGGCGGCGCAGGTCCAGGCCCATCGGATCGGCCCGGCTGGCCCGGTAGAACGGCCGGGACACCGGGGCCCGCCAGTCGATGACCACTGGGCTGCCCCCAGGGTCGTGCACGTGGCGGCGGCCGATGTGGAAGCGGCCGGGCCCGGTGGCCTCGGAGGCTTCGATGGCCTCCCAGCCGGCTCCGTAGTCCAGGCGGCCGAAGAACAGCGGCGTGTCCGGCAGATCGTGTAGAGCCTCGGCCCGGTGGTACAGCTGGGCCTGGAGGTACTGCTCGGAGACCGGGTCACCGCCCAGGGCCTGCAAGGAGAGCACATCATCCCGCATGAGTTGCAGGAACTTACGGGACTGGTGGAGGTGGGCGCGTTCCGCGTCGAGGACGGCGGGCGGGCCGGGGGGTTCCCCCTCCGCCGGGCGGACCGCGGGCATGACGGCGTCTCCTTCCGGAGCGGGACAGGCGGCCAGAGTGGCGCAGAGTGGCGCAGAGTGGCGCAGAGTGCGAGACCTTACCAGGCGGTCAGGCCGCTGGGGGTCAGAAATGAGTCGAAGACCAGCTCGGCCGCTCCGGTCAGCACGCCCAGATCGCTCAGCCGGGACGGGATCAGCGGCGGCGGCGCGTCCCGGCGGAAGCGCATCAAGGTGGCGGCGTACCCGGCCCGGACCGCCTCGGGCGCGGCCTGGTAGATGTCGCGGCCCAGCCCGGACAGGCCGATGGCGGCCGGGTCATGCGCGTTGACCAGGGAGCCCATCCCCCGGCCGAGGGCCTCGGCCACCCCGGTCAGGGCCCGGGCGCACCGGGGGTCGGCGGGGGCGTCGCGGATCACGCCCAGGGCCAGTTCCATCCGGTCCCCCGCCTCGGCCCGGCCGGCCCGGCGCAGCAGGCCATGGCTGCCGGCGTCCAGCTCCCAGCAGCCCACCGACCCGCAGCGGCACGCCTCGGTACCGCCGGTCAGCGGCATGTGGCCGAACTCCCCGGCCGCGCCGTGCGTGCCGGTCAGGGGCAGCCCACCGGACAGCAGCACCCCGCCGACGCCGGTCGCCAGGTGCAGGTGCAGCGCCACCGGCACGTCCCGCAGGCCGCCGCGGCGGGCTTCGGCCAGCCCGGCCAGCCGGGCGTCGTTGCCGACCAGCACCGGGACGGGGGCGCCGGTCAGCTCGGCGGACAGGGTGGCGGCGACGTCCACGCCGCGCCAGTCGGCCAGCCCGGGCTGGACCATCCGGCCCTGGCTCACCGGGGAGGGCACCGCCACCCCGATACCGATCAGCCGGGCCCCGGCGCTGGCCCGGTGCGCGGCCAGCCGCTGGGCCAGGCCGGCCAGCAGGTCCACGCCGGAGCCGGAGGCCCGCTCCCGGCGCTCGAGCATGGTGCCCCGCCCGGTCAGCTCGAACGAGGCCAGCGAGAACGAGTCGTCCCGCAGGTCGGCCGCGAGCACCACCGGGCCGTCCGGGTGCGGGGACGGCACGCCGGTGGGACGGCCCCGTGACCGGCGTTCAGCCACGTCGGCCTGGAGCTGCAGTTCCTCGATCAGGCCGCGGTCGATGAGGTCCCGGACCAGCACGGTGGCGGTGCCGCGGGCCAGGCTGAGCTGCCGGGTGAGCTCGGCCCGGGTCCGCTCACCGCCGCCGTCGTGAACGGCCCGGAGCAGCCGCGCCAGGTTGTGCGCGCGCAGGTCCGCGCTGGTGGTCGCTCGTTCGCTGTCCAGTGGCACGCTCCGATCACATCACGGACCGGCCGGGATCTGGGCGGTATGGCCGCGCGCTAGGAACCCGCGGAGATGGGTAGGTTTCTGGGCCATGGGGACGGCAGAGACTACCGCGGGCACCACGGCCGCCGGGACCAGCGTCTGGCTGACACCGGATGAGCAGGACGCCTGGCGGGCCTACCTGGCCACCAGCAAGCTGCTCCTCCGGCAACTGGACCGGGATCTGCACCCGTTCGGGCTGAGCGGCAACGACTACGAAATCCTGGTCGTGCTGTCCGAGGCGCCGGACCACCGGCTGCGGATGACGGACCTGGCCGACGCCACGGCCCAGTCGCGCAGCAGGCTGTCGCACCAGGTCACCCGGATGGAGGCGGCCGGGCTGGTACGCCGCGATTCTTGTCCCGGCGACAAGCGCGGCCTGTTCGCGGTGCTGACCGAGACCGGGATGGCCACCATCGAGCGGGTGGCCCCGCACCACGTGGAGAACGTCCGGCGGCACTTCATCGACCTGCTGACCCCCGAACAGCTGGACGCGCTGCGCGCCGGCTACGCGGCGGTCATGGGGCACCTGCGCGAGATCCGCGAACGCGACTGACCCGGTCCTAGAACAGCACGCTCATGAACGTGTCGACCTGGGCGAAGCCGGTCCGCTGGTAGGCGGCCCGGGCGGGCGCGTTGAAGTCGTTCACGTACAGCGAGACGACGGGAGCGATGCTCCGCTGGGCCTCGGCGACCACGGTGGCCATGCCCGCCGCCGCGAGTCCCTCGCCGCGGCGCCCGGGGTGGACCCACACGCCCTGGACCTGGCAGGCGTACGGGGTCACCGAGCCGACCTCGGCCTTGAAGATCACGTTGCCGTGCTCGATCCGGGCGAACGCGCGCCCGGCGCGGATCAGCTCCGCCACCCGGGCCCGGTAGGTGGCGCCGCCGTCGCCGCCGATCGGCGAGACGCCGACCTCCTCGGTGAACATGGCCACGCACGCGGGCATCAGCACGTTGAGCTCATCCGGGCGCACCCGGCGGACCAGCGGGTCGGCCGGGCACGCGGCCGGGCCGGACATGGCCAGCACCGGCTGCACGGCCCGGACGTCACGCGGCGGCCCCCAGCTCGGCCGCAGCAGCCGCCACAACGCCGCGACGGCGGGCTCCGGGCCGACCAGCGACGAGCAACGGCGGCCCTGGTCGCGGGCCCGTTCAGCGAACGCGGCCACGGCCTCGGGGGTGGCCGCGACCGGGACGAGGTTGGCTCCGGCGTAGCACAGCGAGGTCAGCCGGCCGCCGCTGTAGTGGCCCCACATCTGGGCCCCCAGCCGGGCCGGGTTGAGGCCGACCGCGTGGACCCGGGCACCGACAAAGACGTTCGTGACCGGCTCGGCGTCACAGATCCTGAGCACCTCGCCACGATCGCGGTCATCGAGTATGCGCAGCGGCCCGGGCCGCGCCGGTTTCACGCGGAGCACCCGTCCAGCGTATCCGGGCCGGGCGCCACCCGGGCAGCGGACCGGGCTGGGCCTCATCACGGACCGGAAACGCTCAGCTCACCGGGGTCGGGGGCGGGGTGGGCGCGCAGGTGGCATTGACCGGCCCGCTCCCGCCGGGCAGCGCCCCGCTGGCCAGGTAGTTGTTCAGGTAGTTCTGCACGCACAAGTTGGACGGGCTCTCCAGGGACTGGCCGTGGTTGCCGCCGCCCGTCACGACGACCATCCTGGCCGTCGGCAGGTCCCGGTGGGCGACCTGGGCGCCCGCGTACGGAGTGGCCGGGTCCAGCGTGCCCTGCAGCATCAAGATGCCCGGCAGCCCGCTGGCCCCGATCTTCATCGGCGCGGCCGCGCCTTTCACCGGCCAGAACGCGCAGGCTGCGTTGTACCAGGCGTTGTCCCAGGCCTGGAAGGGCGCCTTGGCGTACACCGCGCGAATGTCGCGGTCCCACTTGGCCCAGTTGCGCGGCCAGTTGACGTCCGAGCACTGCACCGCGTTGTAGACGGCGAACTCGTTCTCGTTCTGGACGCCGTTCTCCTGGTACTGGCTGACCAGCGCGCCCGGTGAGCCCTGGACCAGGTAGCTGGACAGGGCCTGCGCCAGGCCCGGCCACAGCGAGTCGTC
>DASWVA010000381.1:0-3691 GCA_036401415.1 Streptosporangiaceae bacterium | reverse complement strand
AGGGCCGGGCGGACCGGGACCGACGACTGGCCCCGGCCGGGCTCCAGCGCGAACTGGGAGCCGATGACCACGGCTACCGGCAGGCCCGCGCCGGAGGCGGCGGCCGCGGCCGCCGACCGGCGCGCCACGCGGCTGGACCGGCGGGCGGTGAGCCCCCGGACGGCCAGGGCGGCTGCGGCCCCCAGCACCACCAGCGGGACCAGCAGCCACCCGGTGCCCAGCACCAGCCAGTCCACGTTGATGCCGGGGTGAGGCTCGACCAGGGAGGCGGCACCGATCGGCATCCACCGCGAGGCCACGATGGCCGCGGCCACGCCGACGGTGGCTCCGGCCAGCGCGGCCAGGACCGGTCCGGCGGCCGCGGCGGCGGCACCCTGCTCCCGGGTCAGCCCGACCGACTGCAGGATCCGCAGGTCGGCGGTGGTGGCGGACACGTAGCGGGCGATGGCCTGGCCGACCAGGAACAGCGCGGTGATCAGGGCGGCCAGGGCGAAGGCCAGCACGCAGGCAGATTCGTAGCTGGCCACGCGGCGGAACGGGTCGCCGAAGTTGACCGAGTTGTTCCACACGTCGATGTCGTCGCGGCCCGTGACCCGGGCCAGCCCGGCCCGGAAGGCGGGGATGGCCGCGGCGCCTCCCCGTAGCCGGACCAGCGCGTTAATGGCAACCGTGTGCTGCGTGCCGAGGATGTTGGCCGGGTACCTGGCCCACAGCGCGGGCGAGGCGATCAGCCCGCCGGGAACACCCGGATCGTCGGTAATCCACGGCGACCGGGCCACCCCGGCGATGCGCACGGGCACCCGGGGGCCGGCCGGCGCCGTGCCGTCCGAGCCGTCGTAGCCCGCACTGGCCTGTTTCACGCTGGCCAGGTCGAGGATCAGGCGGTCCCCGGGGTGTTTGTGGAAGGCGGCGGCGAAGCCGGGGGTGACCAGGACCTCGTCGGCGCGCTCCGGGTCGTAGAGCCGGCCGGCCAGCACCACGGGGCGCTCCATGGTCCGGGTCATCGAGGCGTCCAGGAACGGGAACTGGGTCTCGGCGCCCGGAGCGCCCTCGACCATCCCGCCGAAGGACACCGCGAACCGGCTCAGCGCGGTCACCTGCGGCAGGGCCCGGACCTTGTTCCAGTCGAAGCCGGGCTGGTTGGGCAGCACGGTCACGGTGGCGGGCAGCGTCGGCGCGTACAGCCGGTTCACCGCGGAGTGCCCCCGCCGCGCCCCGGCGACGGCGGTGAGCACGGTCGCGGTGGCCAGCGCGATCAGCAGCGCCAGCAGGACGAGCGAGCGCCAGCGCCGCGGCAACTCGAGCCGCAGCCAGGTTGTGGTCAACCGCATGATCCTGTCCCCCACCAGTTCACCGGTCCCGCCGGCGTCTCGCCAGCTTGCCCCAGGCCGGCTCCGTTTGGCCAGGGTGGTGCCCGGCCTGCGGCGGGGTGGGCTAGCACCACAGGTCACGCTGGGGTGACAGGTCTCGTCCCAGGCCATCGTGACCGTTAGCATTCGAGCCATGATCAGGGTGGCGCTGGCCGAGGACAACGTGCTGCTGCGAGAGGGCATCTCGCGGCTGGTCGCCGCTCAGCCGCAGTTCGAGCTGGCCGGCACGGCGTCAGATCTGCCGGGCCTGCTGGCGCTGATCGAGCAGCAGGAACCGGACGTGGTGGTGACCGACATCCGGATGCCGCCGACCGGGAAGGACGAGGGACTGCAGGCCGCGGCCTGGCTGCGGGAACACCGCCCGGGGACCGGGGTGGTGGTGCTCAGTCAGTACACCAGCCCCGGCTACGCGCTGGCCCTGCTCGAGCACGGCTCGGCGGGCCGCGCCTACCTGCTGAAGGAGCGGGTGGCCAGCGTGGACGAGCTAGCCCACGCCATCCGGGCGGTGGCCGAGGGGGGGTCGGTGATCGACCCGCAGGTGGTCGACGAGCTGGTCCGGTCCCGGTCGCACCCGCAGGCGTCCAGCCTGGACGAGCTCACCCCCCGCGAGTCGCAGATCCTGGCCGAGATGGCCCAGGGCAAGAACAACGCGGCCATCGCCGCCGCCCTGACCGTGTCCGAGCGGGCGGTCGAGAAGCACACCAACTCGATCTTCATGAAGCTCGGGCTGAGCGAGGAGAAGGACGTCAACCGCCGGGTCAAGGCGGTCCTGCTGTTCCTCAGCCGCGGCGAGAAGGCCTGAGCCCAGGAGGCTGGCCGCAGCCAGGGGGATGCCAGCACCCTGCTGGCCTGATCGGGCGCGTGCGAAGCTGAGAGGGTGAACAGCCCGCATTCCGTGCTCGTGGTGGACGACCAGGCTCCGTTCCGGATGGCGGTCAAGGCGGTGCTGCGCCGGCTGGCCTGCTTCGAGCTGGCCGCGGAGGCATCCGACGGCCCGGAGGCGATCCGGCTGGTCGACGAGCTGCACCCGGAGCTGGTGCTGATGGACATCAACATGCCGCAGATGAGCGGGATCGAGGCGACCCGGCAGATCACCGCCGCCCACCCCGAGGTGGTGGTGTTCCTGTGCTCGACCTACGACGCAGCCGACCTGCCCCAGGACGCTACCGACAGCGGCGCCCGGGCGTACGTGAACAAGGAGCAGTTCGGGGCCGCGGCCCTGCAGCAGCTGTGGGACGAGCACGGCAGCCAAGACTCTGCCAGCTAAGGCAGGGGGATGGAGCCGCTGATCGTCGAGCCCTGGCCGGGGGCCGAATCCCAGCGCACCGTGCCGCCGATCGCACCCAGCCGGTCGGCCATGTTGACGAAGCCGTGGCCGCCGCGGGCCTTCGCCGGGTCGAAGCCCGGACCATCGTCGCTGACCGCGAAGGTCAGGCCGCCGGCCTCGGTCCACACGCGGACCTGGACCGTCGCGCTGGGCGCGTGCTTGCTGGCGTTCTGCAGGGCCTCCAGGCAGCAGAAGTAGACGGCCGCTTCCAGATCGGCCTGGTAGCGGCCCACGTCGCCGGCGACGGACACCGTGACCGGCAGCGGGCTCCGGCCGGCCGCGGCGCGCAGCGCCTCCCCCAGCCCACGGTCGGCCAGCAGCGGCGGGTAGATGCCGTGGGCCAGCTCGCGCAGCTCCTTGATCGTGTCCTGGACGTCGGCGGCCAGCTGGTCGAGGATCTGCGCGGTGCCGTCCGGGTCCTCGGCGGCGATGTCCTTGGCCAGCCGCAGGTTGATGGCCAACGCCACCAGGTGCTGCTGGGCGCCGTCGTGCAGGTTCCGTTCCACCCGGCGGCGCTCGGCATCGCCGCTGGCCACGATGCGGGCGCGGGAGGCCCGCAGCTCTTCGGCCTGCTTACGCAGCTCGTCCAGGGTGGTGTGCAGCGCGGCGTCGAGCTGGACATTGTGGAAGGCCAGGCCGGTCTGCCGGGCCAGCTCGGTCAGCACCCGGTCATCGTCCTCGGTGAAGGTGTCCGCGTCCACCGGCCGTTCCACCACGATCAGTCCGAGCAGGTCCCCGCCGTGGCTGACCGGGGCCACCCGCAGCTGGGCCCGGAGCCGGCCGTCCAGCAGCGCGGGCAGCCAGATCGCGGTCCAGGCGTTACCGGACACGCCGGCCCGGCTGACCACCTCACGTTCGCGCCCGCTCAGCACCAGCGACCGGGGGCCGGCGTCCGGCACCGACACCGTACGTTCCAGCACCTCGCTGCTGCCGGTGTAGACCTCGGCGCTGGTCAGGCCCATCGTCTTGCGCAGCGACTCCGCCAGCTGGAGCA
>DASWVA010000380.1:0-1675 GCA_036401415.1 Streptosporangiaceae bacterium | reverse complement strand
GCGGGCGGTCAGGAGCCGAGGCGCCAGGACTCCAGGTAGGCGGCCTGGGCCGGGGTGAGCGTGTCGAGCTCGGTGCCGATGGCGGCCAGTTCCAGCCGGGCCGCTTCGGCGTCGATGGGCCCGGGCACCTCGTGCACGTCGGGCGTGAGCTCGTCCGCGTGCCCGGCCAGCCAGGCCAGGGCCAGCGCCTGGACCCCGAACGACAGGTCCATGGCCTGCGCCGGGTGCCCCTCGGCGGCCACCAGGTTCACCACCCGGCCCTCGGCCAGCAGCAGCAGGCGGCGGCCGTCCGGCAGCTCGAATGATTCCACGTGCGGCCGCAGGTCCCGCTGCACCGCGACGGCCATCCCGGCCAGGGCCCGGACGTCGATCTCCACGTCGAAGTGCCCCGCATTGGCCAGGATGGCGCCGTCCCGCATCACGGCCAGGTGCTCCGCGCCGATGACCTCGGTGGAACCGGTCACCGTGATGAACAGATGGCCGGCCCGGGCCGCGGCCGCCATCGGCAGCACCCGGAAGCCGCGCAGCACCGCGTCCAGCGCCCGCACCGGGTCGATCTCGGTCACGATGACCTCGGCCCCCAGGCCGCGGGCCCGGTCGGCCACGCCCCGGCCGGAGGCCCCGAATCCGGCCACGACCACGGTCGTGCCGGCCAGCAAAGTGTTGGTGGCACGCAGGATGCCGTCGATAACGGACTGCCCGGTGCCGAACGTGCTGTCCACCAGCCGCCGGGTCGCGGTGTCGTTGGCCGCCACCACCGGGAAGCGGAGCGCCCCCTCGGCCGCCATCCGCCGCAGCCGGAGCACGCCGGTGGTGGTGGACTCACAGCCGCCGCGCACCCCCGGCAGCAGATCGGGGCGCTGGGTGTGCAGCGTGTTGACCAGGTCGCAGCCGTCGTCCACGACCAGGTCGGGGGCACCGGTCAGCGCCTGCTCGATGTGGTGGTAGTAGGTGGGCCGGTCCACGCCGGCCCGGGCGTACACGGCAATACCGTGCCGCACGGCCAGCGCCGCCGCCACGTCATCCTGGGTGGACAGCGGGTTCGACGCGGCCAGGGACACGCTGGCCCCGCCGGAACGCAGCGCGCGGACCAGGACCGCGGTCTCAGCCGTCACGTTCAGGCAGGCCGCTACGGCCAGGCCGGCGAACGGCTGCTCGGCGGCGAACCGCTCGCGCAGCTGCGCCAGCACGGGCATGGACCGCTCGGCCCACTCGATCCGGGCGCTGCCGGACTCGGCCAGCAGCGGGTCGGCGACGTCGCCGAGCGCGCCCTCGGGCATGTACGGCCCGTCCAGGTCCAGCGAGCCGCCCAGGTCCAGCGGGCCGTCAGGAGCAGGCCGGGCCCGGCCGCCAGGCCGCGAGGTGCGCGGCCTGGCGGCGGTTCTGCCGTTGGTCATCCGGTTCAGTACCGGTACTGGTCGCTCTTGTACGGGCCGTCGACCGGCACGCCGATGTACTCGGCCTGCTCCTTGGACAGTGTTGTCAGCCTGACCCCGAGCGCGTCCAGGTGCAGCCGGGCCACCTTCTCGTCCAGGTACTTGGGCAGCACGTAGACGCCGACCGGGTACTGGTCGGTCCGGGTGAACAGCTCGATCTGCGCCATGACCTGGTTGGTGAAGCTGTTGGACATGACGAAGCTCGGGTGGCCGGTGGCGTTGCCCAGGTTGAGCAGCCG
>DASWVA010000379.1:0-3322 GCA_036401415.1 Streptosporangiaceae bacterium | reverse complement strand
CGGCCATGAGCACCAGGGCCGCCCGGGTCTGCCGGGGCAGCGCGGCGAAACGGGTCACCATGATGTCGGCCAGCCGTCGCGGAAGCGGAAGTGGCTCGCTGGCCCAGCGGCGCCCCGCCTCCGGGTCAGCGGCAATCGCCTTCGACAGCTCGATCAGCGCCAGCGGATTCCCGGCGGCCTGGGACATCACCTGCTCGCGGGCCCGGCCGCGCGGCGGCCGGGGCTGCGCGTCGAGGAGCCGTCCGGCCTCGGACGTGCTCAGCGGGGCCAGCCTCAGAGTCCGGGGAAAGTCGCGGTCCAGGCCGCTGGGCGGCTCGTTCCCGCGGGCGGCGAGGAGGAGGACGAGCCGCTCCGATTCCAGCCGGCGGGCGGTGAACAGCAGCGCGTCCAGGGAGGCGGCGTCCATCCACTGTGCGTCGTCGACCACGCACAGCAGCGGACGGTCCTCGGACAGGCCCGACAGCAGCGTGAGCACGGCGATCCCGGTCAGCAGCGCGTCGGGAGGTACCGGGTCCGGCGAGAGAGCGAAGGCGCCTCGCAGGGCCCGGGCCTGCCGGGCCGGGAGATCTTCCACCCGGTTCAGCACCGGGCGCAGCAACTGGTGCAGCCCGGCAAAGGCCAGATCGCGTTCGGGCGGCCGGCCGACTGCCGTCAGTATCCGCATTCCCGCTGAGCTGGCCTGGGCCGTGGCTTGCGCCAGCAGGGTGGTCTTCCCCAGGCCGGCGTCGCCCAGGACAAGCAGGACGCGACTCTCCGTGAAGGGCGGGGAGATCAGCTCAGCGAGCCGGGACCGCTCCTCTTCCCGGCCGGTCAGGACAGTACCGGAGCTGGCCATCAACGGAAGGCGCCAGGAATCATTCCGATCATCATAGGAGCAACCTACGGTGGCGGTCAGCGGGTGCAGTCGGGCTGCTGATACCGCCCGGCCCCTTTACCGGGCAGTCTGAGCGCGCGATGCCGTTCATCACCGTAGGCCGGGAAAACTCCGGCGAGATCCGCTTGCACTATGAAGACCATGGCGCCGGCCCGTCCGTCATCATGGTGCACGGCTACCTGGCCGATGGCTATTCGTGGGAGAAGCAGGAGACCGCTTTCCTGGCCGCCGGTTACCGGGTCATCACTTATGACCGGCGTGGCTCGGGTCAATCGAGCCGGCCGAGTTCGGGGTATGACTACGACACGCTGGCCGCTGATCTCGCGATTCTGGTGGATCAGCTGAAGCTGCGGGAAGTGATGCTGGTCGGCTTCGGGATGGGCACCGGGGAGGTGATCCGCTACCTGGCCGCCCACGGCTCTGGCCGCGTCAGCCGGGCCGCCCTGATTGCGCCGCTGCCACCGTTCCTGCCCCGCGGGCCCGGGAACCCGGAGGGAATCGACCGCGGGATATTCACCCGGTTCACCGCTGACCTGCTGGCCGACCGCCCGGCCAGGACGAAGGCCTTCGTGGACGACTGCTACAACCTCGACCAGCTGGGCGGTCCCCGGGTCAGCGACCAGGCCTGGCAGAACACCTTCTACACCGCGATCCGGACGACCCTGCCCGCCGCCGTCGGGTGCGTCGCGGCGTGGCAGGAGGACTTCCGGGCCGACGTTGCCGGAATAACGGTTCCGGTCCTGGTCATCCAGGGCGACCAGGACCGGCTGCTGCCACCTGGTGCGACCGGGAACCGGCTGCCCGCGCTGCTCAGCGACGCCCGCCACGTCCTCATCCGCGGCGGCCCGCACGCGATCACCTGGACTCACGCCGTGGAAGTCAACCGGCGGCTGCTCAGCTTCGTGGCGGCACGCTGACCGGTGCTGGCCGGCGGCCGGCCCTGGCCCAGTGCCGTCGCGGTGCCGTGCGGTGCCGTGGCAGTGCAGTCGCGGTGCTGATACCGCGGTCCCCGGGGCGCATGGTGGGCTGGCGCGGTACCCCCGCCGACCTGCTGACTGCTCCAGGAGTGACCATGCCCGCCAGGCCCCCGTTGGCCGAGACCAGCGGGGCGCTGACCGGCCCGGCTCACCGGTTCCGGCCCCTGTCCCGCGCGGCGTCCTTCTGGGTGGTCGCGGCGATGATGTTCCTGACCACCTTCGGAAGCGCGGTACCGACGCCGCTGTACCGGGTTTACCAGGCCAAATGGCATTTCTCCGCCGTGACCGTGACGGTGATCTTCGCGGTTTACGCGCTGGTGCTGCTCGCGACCCTGCTGGTGGCTGGGCGACTGTCCGATTATCTCGGCCGGCGTCCGGTGATCGTGGTGGGCCTGGCCGTCAACGTGGCCGCGTGCGTGGTGTGGTGGCTGGCCCCCGGCACCGGCGCACTGTTCGCCGGGCGGGCGCTCCAGGGCCTTGGCGTGGGACTGGCCACGGGAGCGATCGGCGCGTCCCTGCTCGAGTTCGAGCCGCCCGGCAGGCCGCTGGCGGGGCTGCTGACGAGCGGGTCCCAGATGCTGGGCCTGGCCGTCGGCGCGCTCGGCTCGGCTGCTCTCGTCCAGTACGGGCCTGATCCCACCGGCCTGGTCTGGTGGCTGCTGGCCGCGGCGTTCCTGGTGGCCCTGCTGGCCGTGACGGTGATGCCCGAGCCCGGGGGCAGGCGGCCCGGATGGCTGAGCTCGCTACGGCCGCAGGTGCGGGTGCCCCGTTCCGTTCGCACCACGTTCGCGACGGCGCTGCCGTCCCTGATCGCGACCTGGGCGCTCAGCGCCTTCTACCTGTCGCTCGGCCCCGAGCTGGCCGCGCGGCTGCTGCGCTCACCCAACCTGTTGTGGGGCGGCCTGGCGGTGTTCCTGCTGCTCGGCACGGGCAGCGTGACCGCGGTCGCGGTGGCGCGCGTCGCGCCGCGGGCCTGCATGCTGGGCGGGTGCCTGTTCCTGCTCGGCGGCTCGGTGCTCACTCTCGGGGCGGTCGCCGGGTCGGCCCCGGGTCTGTTCCTGCTGGGGACCGCGGTGGCCGGGGCCGGGTTCGGGCCGGCCTGGACCGGTGCCTACCGGCTGCTGGTCTCTGACGTCGCTCCCGGTGGCCGGGCCGGGCTGGTCGCCGCGATCTTCGTCGTCGCCTACCTGTCGTTCAGCGTGCCCGTGGTCATCGCCGGCCTGGCCAGCCAGCACTTCGGGATCCGCGCCACCGCACTGGTCTACAGCGCCGTGATCGCGGTCCTTTCCGCGGGCGCTGCGGCCCTGACCGGCCTGCGCAGCCCGCCAGGGCCGCCCCGGGTCTGAGCCCGGTGTAACCTACCGCTCCCAAGCGTCACTTGACGTGCGTGCCTGCTGGGACAAAACTCAACATGACGATTGAGGGGCCTGGCCATGGCACGTGGACACCGCATCTTCACCCTGGCCGCCAG
>DASWVA010000378.1:0-3872 GCA_036401415.1 Streptosporangiaceae bacterium | reverse complement strand
GCTCGCCAGCCGGAAGAACTCCTGATCCAGCTGGCCGTCGCAGGTGTCGGCCTGCAGCGGCTGACCAGCCGCGTCGTTCCCGCCGGGCACGGTCAGGCAGAGGGTGACATCGGACAGGGGGTGCAGGCTGATGCTGCCGTCGGGGTTGGCCGGACTGCCCGACGTCTCTCCGGTGACCGGGAGGTCGGTCCAGACCTGGCTGGCCGGGAACGCGGGGCTGAAGTCATCGATCACCGCGCTGGACCCGGACCCGGTACCGGCCACGTCCAGTACCGGCTCGGGACCCGAGGTGGCTCCGTCGGCGAGGCCCAGTATCCCGAACTGCATGGCGGCCGTGCTCTTCAGATTCAGGCTGGTCTGCCAGGTGTCGTTGCCGGCGGGGGCGCCTACGCAGGTGTACAGGATGGCCGGGTGGCCCTGCGCCGCGCCGCCCTTGTAGTTCAGGCAGTACCTGGCGTCGTGCGCGGCGATGAAGTAGATGGCCGGGCTGACGGAGTTGAGCAAGGGCGTGGCGAAGGCCTGGCTGGCAGCGCCCGTGCAGCTGGCCAGCACCAGCGGCGCCCGCAGCGACTCCCCACCCTGGGGAGACAGGCACATGGCGGTGTTGTAGACCGGCTGGAACGTCGCCTCCTGCCCGTACCCGCTGACGGTGACGAACGAGGACTGCCAGTACTCGTTCAGGGTCCCGCTGTCCGGCCAGGCGACCGCGGCCGCACCGGCGCCGCCTCCGCCCGCCACGTTCAGCGGGAAACCAGCCGCGCTCGGGACCTGGCCGACCTGACCGGCCAGGTTGGTGGTGGACCAGGCTTCGTTGATGTAGTTGGTGGTGGCCGCGCCGCAGGCGTAGAGGATGACGGCGGCACCGGCGGCCAGCCCGCCGCTGACGTTGAGGCAGAGGCCGGGGCGGGCCGCGGGCCTGATGGCCAGAATCGGGGTACTGCCCGACGGGGCCGTGCGGGTGAACTGCTGGTTGGCGCTGCCCTTGCAGGTGTAGGCGTCGAGCTGGACCCCGCTGGCGTAGTCGAACGCGGGGACGTCCAGGCAGATGTCCGGGTCGGCCGACAGCCGGATGGTGCCGTCGCTCTCCAGCAGCCAGCGCTGAGCGGGGCCGTCATGGTCCGAGCCGGCCTGGATCTTCGCACCGGACGCGGCCGAGGTGCCGTTCAGCACCAGGCCGCTGTCAAAGGCGAAGAGCGCAGTCGCCGTGGGGGCGGCCGCCGCAACCCGGCTGGACGCGTGAGGCTGAGCCAGGGCCGGCCCGGCCAGCCCCGCCGCCCCGAGCAGAACCACCACGCTGACGATCAGCAGCCGCCACCGCATGAGCGCATCCCCGCCTGTCCAACCCCGGAAAAACACGGCCCAGCGCCGCCTACCGGACTATGGCACCCCTGATCCAACGTGGTCAAACCGTAATAAACAGCCCTAGCCGGACTGCTGAGGCGCGACGGGGCCGGGATGAGCGGGCCCGGTCAGCAGACCTTGTGGATCCAGCCGAAGGGGTCGGGGCGGGTGCCGTACTGCAGGCCGAGCAGCTCATCGCGCAGCCGCGTGGTCACCGGGCCGGGGGTGCCGTCGCCGTTCAGCCACTCACCGCCCGGGCCCTTGACCTTGCCGACCGGGGTGATGACCGCGGCCGTGCCGCACGCGAACACCTCGGTCAGCTCGCCGGAGGCGCAGTCGGCCCGCCACTGGTCGGTGGAGATCCGTCCCTCCACCGCCTGGATACCGAGCTGCGGGGCGAGCTGGAGCAGCGAGTCCCGGGTGATGCCAGGCAGCAGGGTGCCGGTCAGGGAGGGCGTCATGATCCGGGCGCTGTCGCCGGAACCGTAGACGAAGAACAGGTTCATGCCGCCCATCTCCTCCACCCAGCGGTGCTCGGCGGAGTCCAGCCAGACGACCTGGTCTCACCCGTTCTCGACCGCCTCACGCTGGGCCAGGAACGTGGCCGCGTAGTTGCCGCCGCACTTGACCTCACCGGTGCCACCGGGCGCGGCCCGGGTGTAGTCGTCGCACAGCCACACGGTGACCGGCTTGACCCCACCGGAGAAGTAGGCGCCAGCCGGCGAGGCGATGACCGAGAACAGGTAGCTGGAGGACGGGTGGTTCACGCCCAGGCCGGCCTGAGTGGCGATCATGAACGGCCGCAGGTAGAGGCTCTTCTCGTCCTCCGCCGGCACCCAGTCACGGTCCTGGGTGACCAGCAGCTCCAGCGCCCGCACGAACGTCTCCTCGGGCAGCTCGGGCATGGCCATCCGGCGCGCCGAGCTGTTGAACCGGGCCGCGTTGGCCCCCGGGCGGAACATCACGATCGAGCCACCGCCCTGCCGGTATGCCTTGAGTCCTTCGAAGAACTCCTGCGAGTAGTGGAACACCGCGGTCGCGGGGTCCAGGGTGAACGGGCCGTAGGGCTCCAGCCGCCCGTCGTGCCAGCCGCCGTCCTCGGTCCAGCGCAGGGTGATCATGTGATCGGTGAACCGCACGCCGAACGCCGGATCGGCCAGCAGCTGATCGCGTTCGGCCGCCGGGACCGGCCGGCCGGACGGCCGGACATCGAACACGATCTCGGCCTGCGTGGTCTCGGCCTGCGTAGTCATCGGAAATCCCTCCTTGCCACCGGCAATGCGGCGGAGCACGTTGAAACCTTACGCCGGGAAGGGCGGGTCATCCGATTTGCGCGACCGCCCTAGCCGGTTACCCGCTCGGCGATGTCGTCCCCGATCTCGGAGGTGCTGCGGCGGGCCCACGCGCCCTGCCGCTCGACCAGGTCGTCGGCGACGGCCTGCTCGATCCTGGCTCCTTCAGCGGCCAGGCCCAGGTGGTCACAGAGCAGGGCGGCCGACAAGATGGCCGCGGTCGGGTCGGCCTGCTGTTTGCCCGCGATGTCCGGGGCGCTGCCGTGGACCGGCTCGAACATGCTCGGGGCGGTGCCGTCGGGGTTGATGTTCCCGCTGGCGGCCAGGCCGATGCCGCCGGCCACGGCCGCGCCGAGGTCGGTGAGGATGTCGCCGAACAGGTTGTCCGTCACCACCACGTCGAAGCGCTCGGGCTGGGTCACGAAGTACATCGAGGCCGCGTCCACGTGCGCGTAGTCCACCGCGACGTCCGCGAACTCCTTGGCCAGGCCGTCCACGGTCCGCTGCCACAGGTCGCCGGCGTAGGTGAGCACGTTGGTCTTGTGCACCAGCGTGAGCTTGCGGCGCGGCCGGGCCAGGGCCCGGTTGAAGGCGTAGCGGGCCACCCGCTCGACCCCGAACGCGGTGTTCAGGCTCTCCTGGGTGGCGATCTCACCGGGGGTGCCCCGGCGCATCACCCCGCCGGCGCCGGCGTACGGTCCTTCGGTCCCCTCGCGCACCACGACCATGTCGATGTGCTCCGCGCGGGCGGCGGCCAGCGGGGTGGTGACCCCCGGGTACAGCCGGACCGGGCGCAGGTTCACGTACTGGTCGAGCTCGAAGCGCAACCGCAGCAGCAGCCCGCGCTCGAGCACGCCGCTGGGCACGCTGGGGTCACCGACCGCGCCGAGCAGGATCGCGTCGTGCCCCCGGATCTCGGCCAGCACCGCGTCCGGCAGCGTCTCCCCCGACCGGTGCCAGCGGCGCGCACCCAGGTCGTAATCGGTTTCGTCGAACGTCACGTCCCGGACGGCCGCGTGCAGGACCTTGAGCGCCTCGGCCGTGACCTCGGGGCCGATGCCGTCGCCGCCGACAACGGCGAGCCTGATGGTGCGAGAAGCCATGGGGGCAACCTTAGTGGTGGTCGGAGCCGGGCGCCCGCCGCCGGCCGGGCCGGCGGCGGGCGCGGGGTCAGTCCTCTTCGGAGCCGATCCAGCTCATGAGCGGGCGGAGCTTGGCCCCGACCTGCTCGATCTGCTC
>DASWVA010000377.1:0-10834 GCA_036401415.1 Streptosporangiaceae bacterium | reverse complement strand
CGACGTCAACGAGCGGTCCGTCGCGGTCAGCTTCACCCAGGCCGGCCCCGGCGAACTGAAGATCACCCTGCCGTCGAACGCCAACCTCCTGCCGCCCAGCTACTACATGCTGTTCGCGACCAGCAGCAAGGGCGTCCCGTCTACCGGCTACTGGGTCCGCGTTCCGTGACCGGGGCCGCCCCATTCAGGGAGATCCACGCCCTTGGCCACTGACCGGTGAAGGTCTAGGGTGCGTGATCATGGCAGAGATCGTGCTCCGCGTCCGCCTCATCGGCGGCGAGCGCCTGGACGTCACCTACGACCAACCGGGGGAGGCGTCAGATGACGTGGTCGGGCACGTCATCTCGACCCTGGCCAAAGCGGAGGGCAGCCTGCAGTGCATGCACGGCGGCCGGCTGATCGTCTTGTACAGCCGGGGCATCGCCACCCTGGAGGTGGCCCCGCGCGGGGCTGTCCTGTGACCAGCCTCCGGTAACCGGCCTCCGGTGACCGGCCCCTGCGTCAGCGGGCCGGCCCGTCACCGGGACCGGTGCGGTGTTACAGCTTGGTCATCCGGGGACAGGGGATCCGGATTCGCACGACCCGGGCACCGAAGTCCACGACCAGGGAGTTCTCGTCTTCAATGGCGACTATCCGGCCGAGGCCGTACCGGTCGTGCGTGACCCGGTCCTCGACGGCGTACTCCTCAGCGGGTGGTTCCGGCTCGGGTGAGGTGTTGAACGGGCTTCCGGGAACGAAACGCCGTTGCCTGGCGCGCTCAGGCAAGGTTGCCCTCCCTATGAGATCGTGTCGGGCGCCGCATCACCGGCGGCCGCGGAAGCTGGCCGAGAGCGCCGCAGCGCCACGGCCAGTGGCCGGGAGAGCCGGGGCGGGCGCCGGCCGCCCGGTGAAGGACGGTGGCGCCGCGGGCGCCGCCGGGTCACCAGCTATCGATCGTAGCAGCGCGGATCGCGGTGTGACGGTGGCGGCCAGCGGGACCACATGAGCCTTGCGCATCATGGCGCGCACCTCGCCTGCCTGGGCGGGGCTCTGCAGCGTGATCACGGTGCCCGCGGCCCCGGCGCGGGCGGTTCGCCCGGCCCGGTGCAGATAGGCCTTGTGCTCGGCGGGTGAGTCAGCGTGCACGACCAGGTTGATGTCGTCGACGTGGATGCCGCGAGCGGCGATGTCGGTGGCCACCATGACCCGGACCGTCCCGGCCGCGAACGCCGCGAGATTCCGCTCGCGCGAACTCTGGGTCAGGTCACCGTGCAGTTCGCCGGCTGAGATGCCCGCCCGGGTGAGCTGGCGGGTGAGCTGATGGGCCCCGTGCTTGGTGCGGGTGAAGACCAGGGAGCGGCCGCGGCCTCCGGTGATGGTGGCCAACACGCCGATCCGGTCCGCGGGGGCCACGGTAAGCAGGTGATGGATCATCTCGAGGGGCGCTTCGGCCGGGTCGGCGGTGTGCTGGGCCGGGTGGTCCATGAAGCGCCGGACGAGGACGTCGACCGCGTGGTCGAGGGTCGCGGAGAACAGCATCCGCTGGCCCTCGGGCGGAGTGGCCTCCAGCAGACGGCGGACCGCGGGCAGGAACCCCAGATCAGCCATGTGGTCCGCCTCGTCCACGACCGTGACTTCCACGTCGCCGAGGTGGCAGTGGCCCTGCTCGATCAGGTCGGCCAGGCGGCCCGGGCAGGCGATGACGATGTCGGCGCGGTTGCGCAGCGCCGCCACCTGAGGATTCTGCGGGACGCCGCCGTAGACCGCGGTGACCGTCAGCCCGGCCGCGCGGGCCAGCGGCACGAGGACGGCGTGGACCTGGCTGGCGAGTTCGCGGGTCGGCACGAGCACGAGACCACGCGGGCGGCAGGCACTGGTGAAGCCGTCGGCCAGCCGGGCGGTGAGGGGGATCGAGAAGCCGAGCGTCTTGCCCGAGCCGGTCTGCCCCTGGCCGAGAATGTCCCGGCCGGCCAGGGCGTCCGGAAGGGTCGCGGCCTGGATGGGAAACGGGGAAAGAATGCCTTCGTCCGCCAGCGCCGCCACCAGGTACGGTGGCACGCCCGCGGAGGCGAAGGTGGCCAGCGGCGGCCCCGCGCCGGGCTCACCGCGAAGGCGGCGACGGCGGGCAGGAGCCGGGCGCTCAGCCGGCAGTGCGGTCATACAGGTTTCTCCTGGATTCAGGTGGCCGCGTGCAGGGGCCGCCACCTCCGTGGAAACCAGCTCGCCAGAGATCAGCGTGCGACCGGCGCGCTTGCTGACTGCGCCTCATCATCGTGCAGTTCACGTGCGGCAGGTGAAGCGGGAGAGGAGGGGTGGTGTCCCCGGCCGCAGAGCGGCACGGGGCACCCGTCTTCCATGGCATCCGGCAAGACCCGGATGCCATTTCCTCGTTGAACAGGCCTAGATGGGCCGAACCCGCTCGGCCTGGGGACCCTTGGGGCCCTGGGTGATGTCGAACTCGACCCGCTGGTCTTCGTTCAGGCTGCGGTATCCGCTGGACTCGATCGCGGAGAAGTGGACGAACACGTCCGCGCTGTTGTCATCGTTGCTGATGAAACCGAAGCCCTTGTCAGCGTTGAACCACTTCACAGTTCCCTGTGCCATGGCGTATCTCCTTTCCCGGAGATGAAAATCGCCCCGCACCGTGCGGGGAAGCCGCTGCGGGCAGCGGCCGCCCCTTTCGGCGCCGGCTCCTGCCCGCAAGTACATCCGCGAGCGCGGCACCAGCCACGTACACAGAAAAACTACGACTCTCGAATTTAACCACACATCAGGTGGTGCGGTTCGCAGAACCCGACTGAGAGCTCCGCCGCGTCGCCGCCACACCCGCAGACAGGCGAGCGGTGCCCCCGGGATTCGCGGTGCTCAGAGGTACAATCCGGGCATGGGGAGGTGGGTGTTCTCGACCGGGCACGCCCAGGTGCTGCTCCGTGCCGCCGATGATCCCGGCGCCCGGAACGACATCTCAGCCACCCTCGGTACCGACAACCTCGAGGAGCTCACCGGTGTTCACCCCTCTCGCGTCCGGCGCTGACGCGCGTCCTGATTCACCGTCGGGCGCGCCGGCTGGCAGTGAGTACGCGGCGCTGTCGCGGCTGGTGCGGCAGGCCGGCCTGCTGGAGCGGCGGCGCAGCTGGTACACGTGGCGGATCGCCGGCACGGCGGGGGCGCTGGTCGCCGGGTGGGCCGCGTTCGTGCTGGTCGGCAACTCATGGTGGCAACTCGTGGTGGCGGCGTTCCTGGCCGTGGTGTTCGGCCAGCTCGGCTTCCTGGGCCACGACGCTGGGCACCGGCAGATCTTCGCCACCCGGCAGGCGAACTACCTGCTCGGGGTGGCCTGCGGGAACCTGGCCATCGGGCTCAGCTACGGCTGGTGGGTGTCCAAGCACAACAAGCATCACGCGCACCCGAACACCGAGGGCGAAGATCCCGACATCATGATCGGCGTGCTGGCCTTTTCCGGTGGCCGGGCCCGGGCCGCCGCCGGTGTGAAGCGGATGATCTTCCGTTACCAGGCCTACCTGCTGATGCCGATGCTGCTGCTGGAAGGAATCTCGCTGCACGCGTCCAGCGTCCGTGCGCTGACCCGCCGCCGGTCCGCCCGGGCCATCCGCAGCCGCGCGGCCGAGGCCGCCCTGCTCGCGGTGCACTTCGCCGCCTACCTGAGCGTGGTCTTCCTGGTGCTCTCGCCGGTCAAGGCGGTGGTGTTCATTCTGGTGCAGCAGGGGCTGTTCGGTTTCTACCTGGGCTGCTCATTCGCCCCCAACCACAAGGGCATGCCGGTCCTGGCGCCCGGCGACCGGGTGGGTTTCCTGCAGCGGCAGGCCCTCACCTCCCGTAACGTACGCGGCGGCTGGCTCACCGACGCCGCTCTGGGCGGCCTGAACTACCAGATCGAGCACCACCTGTTCCCGTCCATGCCCCGCCCGAACCTGCGCCACGCCCAGCCCATGATCGCCAGGTTCTGCGCCGATCACGGCGTTCCCTACACCGAGACCAGCCTGATCGCCTCCTACAGCCAGGCCCTCCGCTACCTCCACCAGGTCGGCCAGGCTACGCGTTCGGTCCCGGCGCCCGCCTGACCGCGCGGGTCCGCATTGTGCCCTCGAAGGCAATCTTCGGGCGAATAATGGCTTTTCCCGGTTACCGGCTGCGGCGGGCGGCGTAGGTTTTGCCCACATCGCATCTAAGTCGCACCGGCAGGAATCCTCGTGAACCGCGAGATCGGCTCGTCATCCGTGCAGCAGACCGCCTTCCACCTGCACCATCTCCTGCTGCGCGACTACCGTGACCGGTGGATCCGGTACCAGCGCGAGCGCGAACGCCGTGGCGAAGTGCACCAGCGGGCGGTGACCGAGGTGCTGAAGCGGTTCGTGGACCGCAACCGGGCGCAGCTGCGGTACCGGGGGGTCAGCCTCGATTCGCTGCCGCAGCGGGTGTCCCGGGCGCTGCGCGGCGATGTCCTCAGCCGGACCACGCTCGAGCTGTTCATCGACGCGTTCGGGATCAGTGAGAACGACAGCCGCCTGCTCCGCCGGATCCACGACGGCACCGACAAGATCCGGGTGCTGACCGGCCCGAGCGCGGTGCCACCGGGCACCGCGGCGGCGCTCGGCCCGGCCCGGCACCGCACCACCTCGCTGCACGAGCACCACTACGTGGGGGCGGACGGGCTGCCGGCCTGGCATCGCACCCAGCAGGTCATCGAGGCGACCGAGGAGCGGCTGGACCGCTACCCCTACCGGTGTGACACCAGCGCGCTGGCGGTCGAGGTCGAAGAGGGCGGCCGGCTGGCCGGCCCGCTCTACCCGGTCAGCGGCGGGCTGTTCGCGCTGGACATCCTGCTCGATGAGCCACTGGCACTGGGGGCCGAGACGCCACTGACCTACAGCACGCTGTTCCAGTACGAACAGGCGCCGCCCCGGGAGATGCGGCGGGTGTCCCGCGGCACCATGCGCAACGTCTCCATCCGGGTCGAGTTCCATCCGGAGAAGATCCCGGAGCGCGTGTGGTGGGCGGTCTGGGACGGCATCGACGGCGAGGTCATCGAGCGGGACGAGTACCAGTTGCGCGCATCCCGGTACGTTTTCAAGCGGCTGGACGCGGTCGAGCAGTCCGTGGTCGGCTTCACCTGGGACTGGTGAACCGGCCTGGCCCGCCTGGGCGCCGCCCGGCCCGGCCGGTGACCTGCCGCGGCGCGGGTCATGCGGCCCCCACCCACCGCACGCCCCGCGCCGCGATGGCGTGAAGCAAACAGCTAGAGCCTAAAACGCCTAAATCTCAGCAAAATCGGATCAGGTGTGCGCCCGGGGCCGATCGCGCGACCGTCCTCAGCTGGCCGGGGGCCCGTCCGGCCACACGTAGGGCAGGTCGTCGGGCACGTCGCCGAACTGGGGCTGGTAGAAGTCCGGGTCCTTGCGGACCAGGGCTGACCGGTGACTGCGGTGCAGACGGTCATCGCCCAGCCACGGGGGCAGCCGGCCGGCCTCCCGCAGCTCCAGCTCGCTCCGGGTGGGGACCGCGACCCCGGCGGCCGCCAGCTCGTCCCCGATCTTGACCGCGCAGGTGTCGGCGTGACCCCGCCGCCGCCACTCACCGCAGATGGCGGCGCCGTAGGCCCCCAGGGCTTCTTCGTACCCGCGCCACATCCGGGCCGCCGGGTGATGGCGGAACCCGTGTCCCGGCCGGGTCAGCGCCCGGACGATCTGGAGGGTCTCCACCCGCTGCTTACCGAGCCGCGGGGTGTCCAGGGACCGGGCCGAAGCCTCGAAGTCCGGGTACGGCAGGAAGGTCTGCACAGTGACCGGCAGGCTACCTGGCCCGGCCGCCGGGCACCACTTGGGCGGCTCAGTTCTTACCACGGGCGAACCAGCCGGTGACATCTGGGGGAAATGCGACGCTACTGCGACGTAACCACACGTTTTCGGCTAATCTCAGCCTGATTGGGAACCGGATTAACGATTAGGGGATGGTCGACATCCGGCACGGGAGCAGTGTTCGGCTGGGAGATCGATCGTGCCTTTGCCCATGGGTCGGCGGCGTTTCCTGCAGGCCGGCGGGATCGCCGGCGCCGTAGGAGCGACAGCCGCCACCATTCCGCTGGCTTCCCGGGCCGCCGCGCGGCTCAGCCGGGCGGCCCGCGTGCCCCGCGTGCCCGGGGTGGCCTCACCGCCCGCGCCGTCCAGCGCCCTGCGGCCACCGGCCACACCGCTCGCCGTCCGGTCCATGTACCTGTCCACCTGGCTGCCCGCCGACCACCTGCCCGGCACCTGGCCGGCGTTCTGGAACGGGCATGTCACCGCGATCACCGGGCTGGCCCGGGTGGACGGCGTGACCTACGTCTGGTGCGGGGACCCGCTCGGGCTGACCAGGCTGGCCGAGCAGGTGGCGCGGGAGGTGACCGCCACCGGGTCGGTGTACACGCTGCGGGCTGGCCCGGTCCTGATCACCGCCGGATTCCTGTCCCCGGTGGACCCGCTCAGCCTGCGGCGCCAGTCCGTGCCGATGAGTTACGTCACCGCCCGGGCGGTCGCCACCGACGGTGGCCGCCACCAGGTCCAGCTCTACCTGGACATCTCGGCCGAGTGGGCGCACGGCAACCTCAACCAGCCGGTGGCCTGGGAGCAGCAGGTGACCGGCGGCCTGAACGTCATCACCGTGACGCCCAGCCCTCCGGGGGTGCTGCAGGAGTACCGCGACCAGGCCTCGTGGGGCACGGTGGTGTGGGCCACCGACGACGTACCCGGCCTGTCCTGGCAGACCGGCCAGGACGTGGTGGTGCGGGCCGGGGCCACCCGCGGTGTGCTGGCCGGCACGAACGACACCCGCCAGCCCCGCGCCATCAGTGACGACTGGCCGGTGTTCGGCTTCCTGCGGGACCTGGGCCAGGTGACCTCCGAGCCGTCCGCCGTGATGGTGGCCTGCCTGGGCCACGTGCGCCAGCCCGCGGTGTCCTACCTGGGCCGGGACCTGCCGCCGTACTGGACCACGTTCTGGCGGTCCTGGCCGGAGATGCTGGCCTGGTTCCGGCAGGACCTGGACGCGGCCCGGGCGGTCAGTACCGAGACGGACGCGGCGGTCCGCCGGTGGGCCGGCGCCCACCCCGGCATCGGCTCAGCCGGTGATCAGTACGCCGCGATCACCGCGCTGGCGCTGCGGCAGGCCTTCGGCGGCACCGAGCTGGTGGCGGGCCCGGGCGGCGTCCCGTGGGCGTTCCTGAAGGAGATCTCCTCCAGCGGCAACGTGTCCACCGTGGACGTGCTGTTCCCGTCCGCCCCGGCGTACCTGCAGTTGTCCCCGGCCTACCTGCGGATGCTGCTGGACCCGGTGTTCGACCTGGCGTCCCGGGACGACACCGCGGCGTGGGCCCCGCACGACCTGGGCGCCCACTACCCGGCGGCCGCAGGCGTGCCGGGTCCGGACGGCACGCAGATGCCGATCGAGGAGTCGGGCAACATGCTGCTGATGACGGCGGCGGTGCTGTCCCGGATGACCGCGCCGGAGGCGGCCGCCTACGCCGGGGCCAACTATCCGCTGCTCCGCCGCTGGGCCGGTTACCTGCTGGCCCAGGAGCCCGACTATCCGGGCCCCCAGAGTCAGACCGACGACTTCACGGGCGCCATCACTGAATCGGTCAACCTGAACCTCAAGGGCATCCTCGGCGTCGCCGCGTTCAGCCAGATCGCCGGGCACGCCGGGCAGGCCGGAGACCAGGCGTCCGCCGCTTCGGCCGCGCGCCGCTTCATCGGCCGGTGGGCCAGCCTGAGCCAGGACGCCCCGGCTCACCGCCTCGAGCTGTCCTACGGCGCCCCCGGGTCGTTCAGCCTGGACTACAACGCCTACCCCGACCGGCTGCTCAACCTCAACCTGGTCTCCCCGGCCCTGCAGGCCGAGCAGGGCGCCGCGTACCTCGCGGTGGCCGGCCCGTACGGGGTGCCGCTCGACTCCCGGCACTCCTACACCAAAGCCGACTGGGAGATGCTGACCGCGGCCTTCCTGTACACCCAGCCCGCGGCGCGCAACATGCTCATCAGCAGGCTGTACAGCTTCCTGGACGCCAGCCCCAGCCGCGTCCCGTTCACCGACTGGTACGACGCCGATGCCGGGACGCAGACCGGTTTCCAGGGCCGCCCGGTGGTGGGCGCGACGTTCGCCCTCGACACGCTGCGCGCCACGCCCGGCGGGCCGAACGGGCTGACGGCCTACTGGCCGCTGAACGCCGGGCACACCCGGGACGTGACCGCCGGTCTCAGTGACCTGACCCTGGCCGGCGGCGCCACCTGCCCGGCCGGTGGCGCACGCGGCGTGCTGTCCCTGAACGGAGTGGCCGCTCACGCCTCGGCGGCCCGCCCGGTGGTGCGCACGGACCACAGCTTCACCGTCACGGCCCAGGTCCGCCTGGACCGGCGGTCCGGCTGGCCCACCGCGGTGAGCCAGGACGGCCGGGCGGCGCCCGGGTTCGCGCTGCAGTACGACGGGGCCGCCGACCGGTGGGCGTTCGCGATGACCATCGACGACTCGGCCGTGAGCCGGACCGTGCGGGCCCGGTCACGCACCGCCCCGGTCACCGGCTCGTGGGCTCAGCTGGGCGCGGTGTACGACGCCGCCGCCGGGCAACTGCGGCTCTACCTGGACGGGGTGCTGCAGGACACGGTGCTGTTCCGCGCCCGCTGGCACGCCAGCGGCCGTCTGCAGCTGGGCCGGGGACTGCGGTCCGGCCGGGCCGCCGACTTCTTCCCCGGCGCGATCCGTGCGGTCCGCACCTACGGCCGGGCACTGACCACGGCGGAGCTGGCCTCGCTGGCCGGCCTGGACCGCGGCCTGCTGGCCAGCTACGCGATGGCCGAAGGCCACGGGCTGGCCGTGGCCGACCAGGCCGGTCACCACCCGTTGCGGCTGCGGGGCGCCACCTGGGGGGACGGGTTCACCGGCTCCGGGCTGTCGTTCGGCGGCTCGCCGGCGCAGGCCGGCACGGCGGCCTTCGTACCCGCGGCGGGGGACTTCTCGGTGTCCGCGTGGCTGCTCCTCAGCGGGACCGATGGCCGCCGCTGGCAGCTGGCCGTCAGCCAGGACGGCGACCCGGTGGGCGGATTCTTCCTCGGCTATTCCGCGGCCGACGATGCCTGGGCCTTCGGCCGGTGGCCGGCCCGCGCCGCGGCCCTGCTGCCGCCCCGGACCGGGGACTGGCAGCACCTGGTCGGGGTGCACGACCGCGGAGCAGGGGAGTTCCGCCTGTACGTGGACGGCCGGCTGGCGGGGACGGCCGCGGCCGTCCCGGCCGTCCCGGGCGGCCCGGCGCACGCGGCCCGGGGCGCGTTCGTGCTCGGCCGGGGGCAGGCCGGCCGTCCCGCCCACTGGTTCAGGGGCGGCATCGACCAGGTCCGGGTCTGGGGCCGGCCGCTGTCCGGCACCGACGTGTCGGTGCTGGTCTAGGCGGCGCGGCTCACCACCATGGAACCGCTGACTCCTGACGATCCCGCCGAGCTGGCCGGTTACCGGCTGCGCGCCCAGCTCGGCTCCGGCGGCATGGGCCGGGTCTACCTGGCCAACACCCCCGGGGGGCGGCCCGTCGCCCTCAAGGTGGTGCACCGGCACCTCAGCGACAACCCGACCTTCCGCGCCCGGTTCCGGCAGGAGATCCAGGCGGCCCGGCAGGTCCACGGCCTGTACACGGCGGCTCTGCTCGACGCGGACCCGGACGCCGACCCGCCCTGGCTGGTCACCGCCTACGTGGCCGGTCCCTCGCTGGCCGGCGCCGTCGCCGCTCACGGGCCGATTCCGGCCGTGGCCGTGCCGGGGCTGATGGCCGGGGTGGCCGAGGCGCTCCAGGTCATCCACGCGACCGGGCTGGTCCACCGGGACCTCAAGCCGTCCAACGTGCTGCTGTCCCCGGACGGGCCACGGGTGATCGACTTCGGCATCGCCCGCGCGCTCGACGGCGTGGACCTGACCCACAGCGGCATCCACGTCGGGTCCCCGCCGTTCATGGCGCCCGAGCAGATCCGGGCCCTGCCGGTGACGCCGGCCCTCGACGTGTTCGCGCTCGGCTCGCTCGCCGCCTTCGCGCTGCTGGGGCGCCCGCCGTTCGGTGACGACAGCGCGGCCGCGGTCATGCACCGGGTGCTGTGGGAGGCCCCGGACCTGACGGACTGCCCGCCCGCCCTGCGGCCGGTCATCGAGAACTGCCTGGCCAAGGAGCCCGGTCAGCGCCCGTCAGCCGCCGAGATCATCGAATCCTGCCGGGCCCTGCCGGCCGTGGAGACCATCGCCTACCCGCCGGCCTGGCCGCCGCCGGTACCGTCCGGCCCCGATCAGCCCTGGCCGATGCCGGCTCAGCCGATGGTCGCCGTGCTCCCGGAGCCGATGGTCGCCGTGCTCCCGGAGCCGGTGCCCGCCGGGACGGAGCCGGTGCCCGCCGTGACGGTCCCGGGGCCCGCCCCGGCGGCCCCGGCCGGCGTGGTCCGGGTCATGTACGCCGCGGCCGCGCTCGCCGTGCTGAGTGCCGTCGCCGGCCTGGCCACGCGGCCCATGCTCCGCTCGATGCTCGCCCGGCAGCACCCGGTGGCCACGCACGCGGCCATTGGCTCCGCCCTCGCGGCCGCCGTCGTGATCATGGGGGTCCGGGGCCTGGTCAGCGGCCTGATGTGGGTGTGGACCGGAACGGCCGCGCGCCGGGGCCGGCCGTACGCGGGCTTGCTGGCCGCGGCCCTGATCGTCACCACCGTCGCCGTGGCGGGCAGCTTCGCGACGGGCCTGTCCACGGTTCCGGACCGCGCCGTGGGCCTGGCCGGCTGGCTGGCGGGCCTGGGCGCCGCCGTGCTGTCCTGGCGGGCGGCCCGGCGGTCGCCGCCGGCCG
>DASWVA010000376.1:0-1680 GCA_036401415.1 Streptosporangiaceae bacterium | reverse complement strand
CCTGGGCGCGGCCTGGGATGCCGGGCGCGCGGACCGCCGGCTGAAACAGCACGGCGTCCGCCGGGGGCCGAACAGCATCCGCCGCGGCCCCAGCCACGGCTGGGACGCACTGACCCCCAGCGAGCGGCGCGTCGCCGAACTGGTCGCCCAGGGTCTGTCCAACCCGGACATCGCCGCGCAGCTGTTCCTGTCCCGGCGGACCGTTCAGACCCACGTGACCCGCATCCTGGGCAAGCTCGGGGCCAGTTCACGGCTGGAGGTCGTCCGGCGGCACGGTCCGGCCGGCCCGGGCCACCCGGTGCCCTGACCCGCAGCCGGGGCTGGGCTATGGACCGTGCTGGCCGTCGCGCAGGGACCGGGTCATGGTCTGGAGGATCCGGAACGCCTGCGACTGCTCGGTGCTGGTCAGGCCGGCCAGCATTCTGGTTTCAACGGCCCGGACCGCTACGGTCGCCGTGGCCAGGCTGCGCCGGCCGCGGGGGGTGAGCCGGGCGGGAAGAACCTTCCCGGCGGGTGCCGTCGCGGGCCTGGTCACGTAGCCGTCTCGTTCCAGGGCCTGGAGCAGCACGTTCATCGACTGCCGGGTCACGAACGCGCCCCGCGCGAGCCCGGAGTTCGACAAGCCCGGCCGCTGAGCCAGCAGCTCCAGGCAGGAGTAGTGCGTCACGCTCATCCCGAGCGGCCGCAGCACCTCCTCCATGGCGGCGCGCAGAGCGCTCGACGCTTCTTTCAGCAGGTAGCCCAGGGACGTCTCCAGGTCGACGCCGGCCCCGTCTTGACTCATGTCAGCATTCTGACATAGATTGACTCGTGTCAGAATACTGACACAAAGAGAAGGGGCATCGCCATTCCCGTCACCGGACCCGACTTCATCTCCCTGCAGGCACGCGACCTGGGCGCGTCCCAGGCGTTCTACGAGCAGTACCTCGGCCTGACCCGCTCACCGGCCGGGCCCCCGCACGCCGTCGTCTTCGACACCAGGCCGATTGCCTTCGCACTGCGCGACGTCGTTCCCGGCACCGATCTGGCCTCGGCGGCCCAGCCCGGCATCGGCACTGCGATCTGGCTCCACGCCACCGGCGTCCAGTCCATCCACGACGCTCTGGCCGCCGCCGGCCACACCATCGTCTCCGCACCGGCCGACGGCCCCTTCGGCCGCACCTTCACCTTCGCCGACCCCGACGGCTACCACATCACCCTGCACGACCGCCCCTGAGCGGCCCGTGGTTACAGGCAGGACCCGCGCTCGGGGCCAGCTCACAACCGGAGGTCGGTCCGGCGTCACGCTCCGGCCGGCCAGGACAGCTCAGCTGGCGACGGGAGCCCGGCTCCGAGCCGGTAGTACCGCCGCACCGCGTACAGCCGGTCGAGCAGGTCGATGAGCGCGTCGCGCTGCTGGACCGCGGTCCGGGCATCGCGCACCGCGGCCAGCGCCGTCTCGACGTAACTGGCCCAGCGCGCCCGGGTGCCCTGCTCGTAGGCGGGGTCCGGCTCATCGCCGTCGGGCTCACGCCGCCGGGGCAACCGGTCCTGCAGCAAGTCGCTGATCAGCCACCGGGACTGTTCCGCCACCGCCTGCGGGCTGATCTGCTCCAGGGTGGCGTACCGGTCGGACAGCGAGTACGGCACCCCGAAGTTCTGTGCTGTGTCCAGCGTCTCGTGCAGGGTGTGGTAGGCGAG
>DASWVA010000375.1:0-1559 GCA_036401415.1 Streptosporangiaceae bacterium | reverse complement strand
ACGGTGGCGCACTCGGCTCCGCTGATCTGCCCGGCGATCACGTCCGCCCGGCCGAGCAGGGTGGCGGGATCGGGGACGTAGGGGGCGGTGGCGCGGATCGCGCTCCGTAGCTGGCCCATGGCCGTGGTGGCCCCGAGGTTGTGGCCGACGGCGTCCCCGACCACCAGCACGGCCCGGCCGTCGTCCAGCCCGATGGCGTCGTACCAGTCGCCACCCACCTGCAGCTCGGCCGCCGCGGCCCGGTAGGTCACCCCCACCGCCAGGCCCGGGATCTCGTCGGCGTGGCCGAGCATGGTCAGCTGCAGCTCGACGGCGGTCTGGTGCTCGCGGATGGCCAGCCGCCGCTCCGCCGACACGTCCTGGACTACGATCATCACCCGGTCCGGCGCCACCCGGACGGCCTGCATCTCCAGGCACGCGTCCTGGTCCGCGCCGACCGGGATCAGCATCCGGCGCCCGGCCGCCAGCGGGCCGAGCCGGTCCGGGTCCCCGGCGATCACGTCGACCATCTCCGGCGCCACCCGGCGCAGCAGCGGGAACAGCTGGGCCAGGTCGCCGCTCCCGATGACCGGGGCCAGCATCCGCACCGCGGCCGGGTTGACCATCTGGACGATGCCCGCATCGTCGGTCTCGAACAGGCCCGCCGGGCACTGGTAGAAGAACTGCCGCAGATACAGCAGCTCGTTCACCTCCGGGGCGACGGTCTGCTGACGGGTCTCGGCCAGCGGGTCCGGGCCGGCGGAGGGACCGCTCATCGCAGCCGGACCGCCAGGTACTGCCGGGGTGAGCCGGGCCGGGCCAGCAGCCGCAGCCGCACCGGGGTGGGCGCCATCCGGTAGGTGAACACGTAGTCGAGCTGCTCGTCCAGCGCCTCGGCGTCCCGGTACCGCTGCGCGATCAGGTGATTGTTCGTGCAGGGACCGATCTCGACGAAGAAGTTCCGCCCGGTCACCTCCTGCACCGGCAGCCCGGCCAGCTCGGATTCGGCCCGGTTGTAACCGGTGACCCGGCCGTCCCGGTCCATCACGATCAGGCCGAAGCCGAGGTCGTCGAAGCCGTCGGGCGCCACCGATTCCAGCGCGTCGAGCAGCCCGGGGTCGCCGAACCGCCAGGCCGCGAGATCCAAGGAGTCCCGCGTGCTCGCCGGTGACCGGCCATGCCCTGCGTCAACGTTCATCTGCGGCATCATCTCGGCGCTGTTCGGCAAGGTGGGTATCTCCCAACCAGGTCTATCAGGTTTCCCCAGATCCGCCATCGCTAACCGGAGGCTGGCCACCGCCCAGCCGGCGCAGCTCTCAGGCGGCGGCGCGCACCGCGTCGGCGATGGCGACGTAGCTGCCCACGCGCCGGTCGCGATCCAGGCTCGGCGTGACCACCACGATCTCGTCCACCTGGGCCTGGTCCTTCATCTCCAGCAGCCGCTCGGCCACGACCTTGGGCTCACCGGTGATCATCCGGCCATCGTCCCGCCGGGCCGCGCGGAACCCGGCCGACCGGGACACCTCCAGCACCTGCTCGGGCCGCAGCGGCTCGCGGATGTTGCGCCGCAGGTTCTGCAT
>DASWVA010000374.1:0-3172 GCA_036401415.1 Streptosporangiaceae bacterium | reverse complement strand
TCAGCCAGGGCGGCCGCGGCCGCGCCCATCAGCGGGCGCTTGGCCCGGTCCCGGTCCCCGCCGCAGCCCAGCACGATGATCAGGCGGCCCTGGGTGACCGGGCGGAGCGCGCCCAGCACGGCCTCGACCGCGCCCGGCTTGTGGGAGTAGTCGACCAGCACGGTCAGGTCCTCCTCGCCCGCGGTGTCGACGCGCTCCAGCCGGCCGGGCACGCCGGGGCAGGACCCGACCCCGGCCACCGCGTCGTCCAGCCCGATGCCCGCCTCGACCAGGGCGACGATCGCCCCCAGCGCGTTGGC
The DNA here is from genome assembly GCA_036401415.1 of Streptosporangiaceae bacterium. Taxonomy (GTDB): domain Bacteria; phylum Actinomycetota; class Actinomycetes; order Streptosporangiales; family Streptosporangiaceae; genus Bog-532. Next base: position 2,873 of record DASWVA010000374.1, on the reverse strand, counting down.
CACGTTGAACGGGCCGACCAGGGCCAGCTGCGCGTCGGCCTCCACCCCGCCCGGGCCGATGACCCGGAACGTGCTGCCGTCCGCGCCGACCCGGACATTTTCCGCCCGCCAGTCCGCCTGCGGGCTCCCGGTGGCGGAGAACGTGGTCACCGGGATCGGCGCGCTGGCCGCCAGCCGGCGTCCGTAGCCGTCGTCGATGTTCACCACCCCGGCGCCGGAGTATTCCGGGGTGAACAGTGCAGCCTTGGCCGCGAAGTAGTCCTCGATGTCGCGGTGGAAGTCCAGGTGGTCCTGGGACAAGTTGGTGAAGACGGCCACGTCGTAGCGGGTGCCCGCCACCCGGCCGAGCGCCAGGGCGTGGCTAGAGACCTCCATGGCTGCCGCGGTGACCCCGCGCTCGATCATCGTGGCCAGCAGCGCCTGCAGGTCGGTGGCCTCGGGGGTGGTGAGCTCGCTGGCCACCAGGTCCGGGCCGATCCGGGTTTCCACCCCGCCGATCAGGCCGGTCACGTGGCCCGCCATCCGCAAACCGGCCTGCGCCAGGTAGCTGGTGGTGGTCTTGCCACTGGTCCCGGTCACGCCGATCAGCCGCAGCCGGCGGGACGGGTCGCCGTACACCCAGCAGGCCACCTCGCCCAGCCGGGCCCGCGGGTCGCCAACCACGAACACCGGCACCCCGGCCGCCGCGGCGCGGTCCCGGCCGGTGGGGTCGGTGAGCACGGCCACCGCGCCGGCCGCCACCGCGACGGCGGAGAATTCGGCCCCGTGCACGCGGCTGCCGGGCAGCGCAGCGTACAGGTCGCCGGGCCGGACCGCCCGTGAGTCGTGCGTGACCCCGGACACGGGTGAGGGATAGTTCGGCGGAAACGGTTCTTCACCAGCACCGGCGGTCGCTTCGACGCCGAGCAGCAACCCCAAACCAGAAAGTGGGCGGGGGTCCGGGTGAGAAGGACGGATGGCCACGGACACGCGCAGAGGTTACCTCTCTCAGGGCCCGGTGAGCGGCACGTCCGCAGGCTTGGCCCCATCGGGCGGGATCTTCATGGTCTGCAGGGCGAACTCCATCACCTTGTAAAAGGCCGGGCCGGCCACGACATCGCCGAAGTAGCCGCCCTTCTTGGGGTTCTGCACGTTGACCGCGACCACGATCTGCGGATTGTCGCCGGGGGCCATCCCGATGTAACTGGCCCCGTACTTGCACAGGCATTTCCTGGTGGCGTCCCACTCCTGCGACGTACCGGTCTTGGCCGCGATCGCGTACCCGGGGATGATCCCCCACGGCTCGTTGGCCTCCTCGTCCACCGCCGGCACCTGCTGCAGCGCGCCGATCAGGCTCCTGGCCGTGCTGGCCTGGATCACCCGGCGGGACGAGGACGCGGCCGCGGGCTGGTACTCGCCCGCGCTGTTGGTCGTGCCCTGCACCAGGGTCGGCTGGACGCGCACCCCGCCGTTGGCGATGGCCGAGTACACGCTGGCCATCTGAACCGCGTCGGTGTCCACGCCCTGGCCGAACGACAGCGTGTACCGCTCGTTGCCCCACCACGCGGACGGCGCGGGCAGGATGCCCCTGGTCTCCCCGGGCAGGCCCAGCCCGGTCACCGATCCCAGCCCGAACGCCCGCAGGTAGCGGTACTGGGTCTGCGGGGTCACGTGCCTGACCACCTGCACCATGCCGTCGTTGCTGGAGTTGGCCAGGATGCCGGCGATCGTCCACCGCTCTACCGGGTGGGTCTCGGCGTCACGGAAGCTGTAGCCGCCCTCCACGATCTGGTCCGGCACGGTGTAGGTACTGGTGATGCTCTGGCCGCCCTGTTCCATGGCCGCGGCGGCCGTGATCACCTTGCCCGTGCTGCCCGGCTCGAACACGTCCTGCACGGCCAGGTTCTCGCTGATGGTCCCGGTACCGCCGTCGGCAGAGTAGGCGGGCCACTGGGCCATGGCCAGGATCTTGCCCGTCCTGGGCTGCTCGACGACCACCGTGCAGCTGTCCGCGTTGGTCTTCTGCACCTGCTGGGCGCAGGCCTGCTGAGCCTCCCACTGCAGCGCCGGCACGATGGTCAGCCGCAGCCCGCTGCCGTTGACCGCCGGGCTGTCCTTGTCCGCCGCCAGCGGGATCTGCTCCCCGTTGGTGGACACCTGATACTGCGCCTGGCCGGGCCTTCCGGCCAGCAGCGAGTTGTCGGCCAGTTCCAGGCCGGCCACGCCCTTAAGGTCCCCCGAGGCGTCGGTACTGGTGATGCCCAGCAGGTTCGACGTCGAGTTGCCGTCCGGGTAGGTGCGGGCGTAGCTGCCCGACATCGCGATGCCGGGCAGCCCGCTGAACGTAATCGTGCCGTGGGTCCAGCCTGCGTACCCGGCCGCGGCCGGGTCGCCGGGCAGGCTCAGGTTCTTGACCTGATCCGCGACCTGCTGGCTGACGCCCTTCTCCAGCACCACATACTGCGACTGGGGATTGGCCCGCTGCGCCTGCTGCATCAGGCGCAGCACGGTGGCCGAATTCATGCCGAGGACCGGCGCGACCGCCGCCGCGACCTGCGGCATCTCGGCCGCCTTGATCTCCAGCGGGTCGGCGTACACCAGGTAGGTCTGCACGGTCATGGCCAGTACCTGACCGTTGGCGGCGGTGATGGGGCCGCGCACCGCGGGCAGGTCCGTGGTGGACAGCCGCTGGAGCTGGGCCAGCCGCTGGTATTTACCGGACTGGAAGCCCTGGAGCTGGACCAGCCGCCCGGCGAACAGCGACATCACGAACGCGATGGCCAGCAGGGTGATGCCGAGCCGCCGGCCGGGATCGGCGCGGAGCCGGAGCACCCGGCGGGCGATCGGGCGACGGAGCGGGTACGCCGGCCGCCCGTGGCCGGCCAGACCGGGCC
>DASWVA010000373.1:0-10167 GCA_036401415.1 Streptosporangiaceae bacterium | reverse complement strand
AGCACCGGCGCGTCGATGAGCACCACGTCCCGGCGGCCAGCCAGATCCGCGCAGCGTTCGGTGCCCGCCTCCCCGATCGTGCTCATCTGCAGCCAGATCGTCTCGTCCCCGGATTTCGGCCCGGTGGTGGCCGCCCGTGCGCCGAACGCCCCGTCCGGGCCGTCCACCGCGGCCAGCACGGCGTCGGTATCGGCCAGCATGGTCAAGATCACGCCAGCGCCGTCGGCGGCTTCGGCCGGGTTAGCGCAGACCTGCACGCCGTCCTTGGCCAGCGGCTCGGCCTTGTCCCGGGACCGGTTCCAGGCGCGCACGGCCAGCCCGGCCTGGGCCAGGTTCCGTGCCATCGGGAAACCCATCGTGCCCGTACCGATCACGGCAACGGTGTCCTGAGTCATCACTGCACCTGCTTCCTGGTCGCAACTGGCTGGCTGACTGGAACCGCGACCGGCTACCCGGCCCGGGGTGCCCTAACCGGGGCCGCATAGGCGGCCCGATCGCGGGTAGCGCCTCCGGCATGCCTGAGCTGACGACCCTTAAAGAACGCGCGACCAACGGCTGGCGCCGCCAGGAGCAGAGGTACGCGCACGGTGAGAACTTTCCGCTCGGCGGGTATGTCGCGGCCATGTCGGTCTTCGGCGGGATAGTCGCGGCCGCCGCCGCCACCGCCCGCCTGACCGGGGTCCGGCTGCCGGACCGGATCAGCCCGTGGGATACCGCCGTGACCGCTGTAGCTACCCACAAGCTCAGCCGGCTGCTGGCCAAGGCCCCGGTGACCAGCCCGCTGCGGGCCCCGTTCACCGCGTTCGAAGGCACGTCCGGCCCAGCGGAGCTGGCCGAGGACGTCCCGGGCAGCGGCGCCCGGAAGACCATCGGCGAGCTGGTCACCTGCCCGTTCTGCCTCGGCATGTGGGTGTCCACCGGCTTCACCGCGGGTTACGTGTTCGCGCCCCGCGCCACCCGCCTGGCCGCCACCACCCTGGCTTCCCTGGCGGGCTCAGACTTCCTGCAGTTCGCCTACGCCTACGCCGAGCAGAAGGCCGGCTGAACCGGCCAGACGCAGCGGTTCAGGGCCGGCGCCGGTCGACGGCGCTGGCCCGGTTGGCCACGATGGCGGCCACCGGCGGGATGACCAGGGCCACCGCCGACATGACCACCGCGGCCGGCACCGAGTACCGGTCCACCACCGCCCACGACAGCACGAAAAGCGTGACGCACACCCCCATCAGCACGAAGTACCGTCGCTTGTCGCGCCTGGGGGGCTCCGGCCCTGCCTGTTCGCTCATGCTCGCCCGGGCCTCCTCATTTGACCTAACGTTCCGGGGCAGATCTGCCTGGCCCGGCCTCGTGAGCCTGCCCCGCGCTGTCCCGGCCCCTTCCCCCGGGGTCGACAGCAAACCCGCCGTCCGCCCGCCGGCGCCCTACCTCCAGGGATTCAGCACCCGGACGCCGGACGGCTGGAAATCGGCGGCGTTGCGGGTGACGATCGTCCAGTCCGCGGCCAGGGCGGTGGCGGCCAGCAGGCCATCGACGACGGGCAGCACGCCCGCGGCGCTGATCCGGCCCCAGGCCTCGGCGATGCCGGCGTCGACGCTCACGATGCGGTCCCGGTAGAGCGTGCGCAGGCCGGTCAGCCAGCGTTCGATGGCCCGCGCCTGAATTTCGTCCCTTCGCCTGAGCCGTTCGATCCCGAGCCGGATCTCGCCGATGGTCAGGCTGCTCAGGAACAGCTCCGACGGCCGGACGGTCTCGAACCAGGCTGTCACCCCTGGATCGGGGGACCGCTTGCGCAGCTCGGAAACGACGTCGGTGTCCAGCAGGAAGCTCACTGCGGGCCCGCCTTACCCGCCGGCCGTCAGCTCGATCTCGCGCGGCGGATCGCTTGACCGGCTCAGGTCCAGCTCGTCGAAGGACGGCCCGGACCGCAGAAACTCCTTGAAGTCCGCCGTATCGCCGGCCAGCCGGTGGAACTCGGTCGCCTCGATGATCACCGCCACCTCCTCACCGTGCCGGGTGATGACCTGCGGGCCATCCGACTCCGCCCGGCGCAGCACCTCGCTGAACCGCTGCTTGGCCTCCTGAACCTGCCAGCTCACCCTGTCTCCTATCGTCTATCTAGACAGACTAGACATAATTACGGGAATGGTCAAGGCCGTGCCCGGCGGGCCGCTCGTCCAGGCGTACCTGTGTGTGGTTAGCTGTCAGTCCCTGAGCTTGAACGGGGCGGAGGAGGCGCGGTCGTGCGGACCTGGATCGAGGGATGGCCGGTCTACCGGCAGCTGACCGGCCAGGACAAGCTCGGCCTGGGTGCGGCGACCAAGAGCGGCCCGACCAGCCGGCACCAGGCCCGGACCGCCACCGCCGACCAGGTGGTCAAGTCGGTCTGCCCGTACTGCGCGGTCGGCTGTGGCCAGAAGGTCTATGTCGAGGGCGGCCAGGTCACCCAGATCGAAGGCGACCCCGATTCCCCGGTCAGCCGGGGCCGGTTGTGCCCCAAGGGGTCGGCCAGCCTGCAGCTCACCACCGGTGAGGCCCGCGAGTACCAGGTCCTTTACCGCCGGCCGCACGGCACCGAGTGGGAGCCGCTCGGGCTGGGCCAGGCCATGGACATGATCGCCGACCGGGTCATCGCCGCCCGCAAGCAGGGCTGGCAGGAAGAGGTCGACGGCCACCGCACCCGGCGCACGCTCGGTTTCGCCAGCCTGGGCGGGGCGACCCTGGACAACGAAGAGAACTACCTGATCAAGAAGCTGTTCACCGCGCTCGGCGCCGTGCAGATCGAGAATCAGGCCCGCATTTGACACTCCTCCACCGTCCCCGGTCTGGGGACCAGTTTCGGGCGCGGCGGCGCGACCACGTTCCAGCAGGACCTGGCCAACGCTGACTGCATCCTCATCGAGGGCTCGAACATGGCCGAGGCCCACCCGGTCGGCTTTCAGTGGGTGATGGAGGCCAAGGCGCGCGGGGCCAAGGTCATCCACGTCGACCCCCGGTTCAGCCGGACCAGTGCCCTGGCGGACGAGTACGTGCCGATCCGGGCGGGGACCGACATCGCGTTCCTGGGCGGCGTCATCAATTACGTCCTGACCGAGGAGAAGGACTTCCGCGAGTACGTGCTGGCCTACACCAACGCCTCGACGATCCTGACTGAGGACTTCGCCGACACCGAGGACCTGGACGGCGTGTTCTCCGGGCTGGACCGGGACGCGCGGACCTACGATTTCGAAGCCTGGCGCTATCAGGGTGGCGACGTCGGCTCGGCCGCGGGTAACCGCAGCCGCCCGAGGGGTGACCGTGACGGTAACGGCGGTGGCGGTAGCGGCGGCCGGCAGTCGGTGCGCGAGGCGTCCCGGGGGGAGTCCCACGGTTCTGGTGGCGCCCAGGCGGAACCGGCCCCGGACCGGGACGAGACCTTGCAGCACCCGCGTTGCGTGTTCCAGGTCCTGAAGCGGCACTTCGCCCGGTACACGCCGGAGATGGTCGAGCAGATCTGCGGCATCTCGCCGGATGCCTTCCGGCGGGTGTGTGAGGCCGTGACCAGCAACTCCGGCCGGGACCGGACCACCGCGTTCGTGTACAGCGTGGGCTGGACCCATCACACGGTCGGTGTGCAGTACATCCGGACCGGCGCGATCCTGCAGACTCTGCTGGGCAACATGGGCCGTCCCGGTGGCGGCATCCTGGCCCTGCGCGGGCACGCCTCGATCCAGGGCTCGACCGACATCCCGACCCTGTTCGACCTGCTGCCTGGTTACCTGCCCATGCCCCACGCGCAGGGCAACGAGGACCTGGACGCGTACGTCGACCACGAGGGCATAGACCAGGGCTTCTGGGCCAACATGCGGGCCTACCTGGTCAGCATGCTCAAGGCCTGGTGGGGTCCGGCCGCCACCGCGGAGAACGACTTCTGCTACGGCTACCTGCCCAGGCTGACCGGCAGCCACAGTACCTACGAGACCGTGCAGGCCATGCTGGCCGGGGACGTCGCGGGCTACTTCCTGTTCGGCGAAAACCCGGCGGTCGGATCGGCCAACGGCCGCCAGCACCGCCTGGCCATGGCCAAGCTGGACTGGCTGGTCGTGCGGGACTTCTCGCTGATCGAAAGCGCCACCTGGTGGAAGGACGGCCAGGAGATCGAGACCGGTGAGCTGCGCACCGAGGACATCGGCACCGAGGTGTTCTTCCTGCCGGCCGCCGCCCACACCGAGAAGGACGGCAGCTTCACCAACACCCAGCGGATGCTGCAGTGGCACCATCAGGCGGTCGAGCCGGCCGGCGCCGCCCGCAGTGACCTGTGGTTCACCTACTACCTGGGCCAGCGCATCCGGGCCAAGCTGGCCGCCGCGGATCCCGCCGACGCGGAGCTGAACCGTCCGGTCCTCGACCTGACCTGGGACTACCCGGTGCGCGGCCCGCTGCACGAGCCGGCCGCCGAGGCGGTGCTGGCCGAAGTGAACGGCTGGGACGCTGACGGTGAGCCGGTGGCCTCCTACACCCAGCTCAAACACGACGGAACGACGGCGGCCGGGTGCTGGATCTACTGCGGGGTCTACGCCGACGGCGTCAACCAGGCGGCGCGGCGCAAGCCGGGCCGGGAACAGGACTGGGTGGCGAAGGAATGGGGCTGGGCCTGGCCCGCCAACCGGCGGATCCTGTACAACCGGGCCTCGGCTGACCCCGACGGCAAGCCGTGGAGCGACCGCAAGGCGCTGGTCTGGTGGGACGCGGAGGCGGGCGAGTGGGCCGGACACGACGTGGCCGACTTCGTGGCCGGCCGCCCGCCGTCCTACCGGCCCGAGAAGGGGGCCACCGGGGTGGCCGCGATCGCCGGCGACGACGCCTTCATCATGCAGGCCGACGGCAAGGCCTGGCTGTTCGCCCCGGCCGGGCTGGTGGACGGGCCGCTGCCCGCGCACTACGAGCCGCAGGACTCGCCGGTGCCGAACCTGCTCTACCCGAGGCAGGAGCGCAACCCGGTGCGCCAGGTGCTGAGGGGCCGGGGCACCCCCTACCAGCCCAGCGGGAACGAGCCGGGCTCGGACGTGTTCCCGTACGTGGCCACCACCTACCGGCTGACCGAGCACCACACGGCCGGCGGAATGAGCCGCTGGCTGCCGTACCTGTCCGAGCTGCAGCCGGAGTTCTTCTGCGAGGTGTCGCCCGGTCTGGCCGCCGAGCGGAACCTGGAGCACATGGGCTGGGCGACGATCATCACCGCCCGCAGCGCCATCGAGGCCCGGGTCATGGTCACCTCGCGGATGCCGGTGCTGACCGTGCACGGCCGGCCGCTGCACCAGATCGGGCTGCCCATTCACTGGGGGCGCAACGGCCTCACCACCGGAGACGGGCCCAACGAGTTGCTGCACTTCAGCCTGGACCCGAACGTCCACATCCAGGAGAGCAAGGTGCTGGCCTGCGACATCCAGCCGGGCCGCCGGCCGCGGGGGCCGGCTCTGCTCGAGCTGGTGCAGTCCTACCTGGAGCGGGCCGGCATCACCGACGAAACCGGCACGGAGGTATGAGGTGAGCGTCACCGATCAGCCCGGCCTGACCGGGGGGACCGACCCGGCGGACCGGGCGGGCTGGCGGGACCACCCGCCGCGGATGGGCTTTTTCACCGACACCTCCATCTGCATCGGATGCAAGGCCTGTGAGGTCGCGTGCAAGGAATGGAACGGGGTGCCCGAGGACGGGCTGAACCTGACCGGCATGTCGTTCGACAACACGGTCGGGCTCAGCGCCTCGACCTGGCGGCACGTGGCGTTCATCGAGCAGATCGCGCCCGGGCCACCGGTGCCGCCCGAGCCGGGCCCGCAACAGGCCCAGAGCCCGCAGCAGGCGGGTAGCGGGCCGTCCGGTCCGGAAGATGGCCCCATGCGCTGGCTGATGTCCAGCGACGTCTGCAAGCACTGTTCCGAGGCGGCCTGCCTGGACGTGTGCCCGACCGGCGCGCTGATGCGGACCGAGTTCGGGACCGTGGTGGTTCAGGACGACGTGTGCAACGGCTGCGGTTACTGCGTGCCCGCCTGCCCGTTCGGGGTGATCGGCCGCCGCGACGACGACCACGGGGCCCACAAGTGCACGCTGTGCTACGACCGGCTGGACGCGGGCCTGGAACCCGCCTGCGCCAAGGCCTGCCCGACCAAGTCGATCCAGTTCGGCCCGCTGGATGAGCTCCGCGAGCGGGCCCAGGCCCGGGTGGGTGACCTGCACGAGGCGGGCCGTCCCGAGGCCCGGCTGTACCTGGAAGGCACCGACGACGGCATCGGCGGGGCCGGCGCCTTCTTCCTGCTACTGGACGAGCCGGAGGTGTACGGCCTCCCGCCGGACCCGGTGACCAGCACCCGCGCGCTGGGAACCATGTGGAAACACGCGGGGCTGGCCGCAGCCGGCCTGGGCGCGATGGCCCTGGCCGCGTTCGCCGGGCGGCGGCCATGACCGCCGTGCCCACTGAGAGCCCCGCGGACGGCCGGGACGGCGGAGGCCAGCAGCGCGGGCGGTGGGGTCGCGGCGGTCGCGGCGGCGAGCGGTTCATGGTGCCCAAGGCCGAGTTCAAGTCCTACTACGGGCGCCCGATCATCAAGGAGCCGGTGTGGGAGGTGCCGGACGTGCCCGGCTACCTGTTCTTCGGCGGCCTGGCCGGCGCGTCCTCGGTGCTGGCCGCGGGCGCCCAGCTGACCGGCCGCCACCGCCTGGCCCGGGTCAGCAAGCTCGCGGCGCTCGGCGGGATCGGCCTGTCCACGGTGTTCCTGATCCACGACCTGGGGCGTCCGGCCCGGTTCCACCACATGCTCCGGGTGTTCAAGGTGTCCTCGCCGATGAGCGTGGGCTCCTGGATTCTGAGCGCGTACGGCCCGATGGCCGGGGCCGCGGCCGTGTCCGACCTCACCGGCATCCTGCCGCCCGCCGGGGCCGCGGCGACCACCGCCGCCGCGGCGCTCGGGCCCGCGGTCGCCACCTATACCGCAGTGCTGCTGTGCGACACGGCGGTACCGGCCTGGCATGCGGCGCACGGGGAGATGCCGTACGTGTTCGCGGGTTCGGCGGCCAGCGCAGCCGGCGGCTTTGGGCTGCTGGCCGCCCCGGGCGGCGAGCAGGGGCCCGCGCGGCGGCTGGCCGTCGCCGGTTCGGTGGTTGAGCTGGTGGCCCGCCAGCTCCTCGAACGCCGGCTCGGGGACGTCGCTGAGCCATACCACCAGGGCAAGTCCGGACGGCTGCTCAAGGTGGCCGGGCTACTGACCGCGGCCGGGGCGGCCGGGGCGGCACTGACCCGCCGCAGCCGGATCGGCTCGGCGCTGTCCGGGCTGACGTTGCTCGCGGCCTCGGCGGTGACCCGCTACGGCATCTTCGAGGCCGGCATGGCGTCCGCCCGCGACCCGAAGTACACGGTGGTGCCGCAGCGCGAGCGGCGCAAAGCGCAAGTCCAGGCCGCACAGGCCGCTCGGTGACCAGCCTGGGCGCGGTTACCCTGGCGGTAAGGCGAAGTCAGGGCCACGGAAGGAGTCTCATTGCCGATTTATGCGCTGGGCGACGTCGAGCCGCGGATTCACCCGGACGCCTACGTCCACCCGGACGCGGTGATCATCGGAGACGTCCGGCTCGGTGAGCAGGCTTCAGTCTGGCCCTGCGCCGTGCTCCGCGGTGATCACGGTTTCATCGAGGTCGGGGCGCGGACGTCGGTGCAGGACGGCACGGTGGTGCACACCACCGAGCAGTGGCCGACGGTCATCGGTTCGGAGTGTGTGGTCGGGCACAACGCCCACCTGGAAGGCTGCACGGTCGGCGACCGCTGCCTGATCGGCTCGGAGTCGACCGTCCTCAACCGGGCCGTCGTCGGAGACGGGGCGCTGGTCGGTGCAGGGGCCCTGGTCCCCGAGGGCCTCAAGGTGCCGCCCGGCACGATGGCCCTCGGCGTGCCATGCAAAATCCGCGAACTCAGGCAGCCCGACGGATGGATTGACGCCAGCGTGGAGCACTACCTGCGCTCGGCGCGCCAGTTCCGGGCCGAACTGCGCCGCATCGGCTAGTCGTGACCATCAAGGCGCGGGAATTGGCCGCCGCACGCACCGTTGTTTCCGTGCTGCACGGGTAGGTTGGCGCCGTGTTGGCAGTGGACTACGCCCTCACCCTGGTGGCAGCGCTGCTGCTCGGGGTCGGTTTCGTACTGCAGCAGCACGCCGCCGAACAAGCGCCGAAATCCCAGTTCCTCAGCCTCAAGCTGGTCCGCGACCTGTTCCGCAAGCGGCTCTGGCTGGCGGGGATCGTGGCCATGATCCTGGGCCAGATCCTGGCCGCGTGGTCCATCGGGCACCTTGAGCTGTCCATCGTCGAGCCGCTGCTGACCACCAACCTGCTGTTCGCACTGATCTTGGCCGTGCCCCTGTCGCATCAGGCGGTCCGGGTCACCGAGATGGCGGGCGCGCTCCTGCTGATCGCCGGTGAGGCACTCCTGGAGCTGGCCCGGTCGGCCCAGCCCATCGGGCAGTCGATCGGCTCGTTCTCGCACTGGCCCGCGGCCGCCCTCATCGCGGGCGTCGCGTTCGCTGCGGTCCAGGCCGGCCGGCAGCGGTCGGATCCGCGGCGGGCCACGCTGACCGGGCTGGGCGCGGGCCTGGTCTTCGGCATTCAGGACGCGCTGACCCGCCAGACCCTGCAGATCCTCCAGCACCACGGCCTGTCCGGCCTGCTGCAGAGCTGGTCGGTTTACTGCCTGGTCGCCACCGGCGCGGTCGGCGTCCTGCTGATGCAGTACGCGTTCAGCGCGGGCCCGCTGCATGCCTCCCTGCCCGCCATCGCCGCGGGCGAGCCCGTGGCGGGGATCCTGCTCGGCATCGTGGTGTTCGGCGACCGGATCGCGCTCACCCCCGCTAGCCTCACGCTTCAGGCGGGCGGCTTGCTCGCTCTGGTCGTCGGGGTCGTCCTGGTGGCCCGCGCCCCCGCCCTGGCCAACTTGCGCAAGGCCGTCACCGAGCCGGCGCACCGGCCGCGCTTCCCGGCCCGCCGCCCGGACGCAGCCGTCCCCGCGGGCCGGCCGGACCCGGCCGCACGCTTCCGGTCCCCGGACGTGACCCCCAACGGCGGGTTCCCCGGCCCGCCCGCCGACGGGCCGCCCTGAGCGCAGGCTTGCAGCCGGGAGCCGAAACCCGGAGCGCCGGCCCGGGAGCCCGCCCGCAGCCGGCGCCGAAAAGCGCCGCGACCACGCGGCCAGCCGCCAGGAGCTTGCTCCTGGCGGCCGGGTGCGTAGTTCAGCTCCGGGGTTCCGTTACCCCTTGCTCAGCCACTTGGCACTGAAGCTGCCGCCGTTCAGCGAGGAGATACTGTCCTCCTGCCTGCCGCTGGCGGAGACCATGTCGATCCCCGTCGGGTTGAAACTGCTGAGCGTGGCACCGTTGGCCGTGGACCCGGTGAAATTCACCGTGCCGAAGTCCGCCAGCGGGAGGATGCCGCCATTGGCGGTGCAGCACGGTGCCTCGGCGATGACCTCGGTCGACGAGCGGGGCGCGCCGGACAGCTTCTTGCTGGTCGAATAGGTCCAGCCCTCCGTCGAGTCAGCGATCCTGAGGGTGAAGCTGCTGCTGCCGGTGTAGGTCACCGACGCGCTGATCTGGTCACCGGGGCGCACCGTGTGGTTGATCTCGACCGAGCCCGCCGGGTACATCTCGTACCAGGCGTAGTACTCCGGCGTACGGCCGGCACAGTCGGTGTCGGTGCCGGTCTGCTCCACGGAATTGCTGTTGTAGCCGTCGAGACCGACCCAGAAGCTTGAATACTGGTCACCCGAGCTGCAGGTGCCCGAGGGTTCAGTCCAGCTCGAGGCGACGCTGGTGAAGGTGCTGCCGGTGGCGGCGTAACCCGACCAGTTCGTGCTGGTGGTGGTGTTCTTCACCCCGCTGAGTGCGGTCTGCGGCCTGGTCGTGTGCCTCATGGCGCCGCCGGGCTGGAGGTGGGCGCCGCTGGCGGTCCGGGGGGTGGCGGGGCGAGCGGTGGTCGTGGCGGAGGGGCCCGACGAGGCGGCGTAGGCGGGCGCCATCAACGCGAAGCCCGTGATAACGGTGCTTCCCGCGATGACCAGCGCTCGCCGCCGGGCGCGAAGACTCATGTGTCTCTCCGTTGCTCGTGCGTTCCTCTTCGTGAGGGAAAACGCGGTTCGGGTCTGATGCTGATACTTTC
>DASWVA010000372.1:0-12945 GCA_036401415.1 Streptosporangiaceae bacterium | reverse complement strand
CAAAGCGCGCGGGGGAGAAGGCAAGCTCACCGCGAACTTTGCCGTCGGCTCGCCCTTTTCTGGATGGCTACAACCCACTTCACCTGCCAGTATTTTCACAGTTACGGATGGTGAGTTTTGCTGTGAGTTGGCAACTTCCGGGCTCGATTGGCAGTTCGCCAATCGCCCGGCCGGTGAGCTGACCGCAGCGATTAGCCGCTTCTCTACTTCAATTCCCGGCCATTTCTGGGGCCGGGCGCACGTGGCCGGGGTGCCCTATCGCGGTCCCCAGGCGTGTCTTACTATGGCTGCTGCCCGGACAGGACCCGACAAGAGGTTTCCGTGCCAAGCCGACGGCGGACCCGGTAATTCGTCCCGGGTAGCCGCGCTCACATATAAGGCAAAAAAAGGAGCATGCTCATGAGAGCTTTGCCCAAGCGTTATGCCGTTGCGGCCGTAGCGGGTATCGCCGCTATGAGCCTCGCGGCATGCGGGGGGTCGTCGTCGTCGAAATCATCGACGGCCAGTTCGGGAAAGCCGGTCTACGGCGGAACGCTGCGCATCGTCGCGGCCAGCGGCCCTGACCACATCGACACGGTTCCGGCGTACTACACCGCGGATTATGAGCTCGAGCGCGCGTACACCCGGCAGCTCCTGAGCTACCCGACCGTGGCGGCCAACAGCACGTCCGACGCGGGCTGGAAGACGACCACCACGCCGGTCGCCGACATGGCCACCGTGATCCCGTCCGCCTCCAACGGGGGCATCACCAACGGCGGCAAGACCTACACCTTCCACATCAAGCAGGGAGTGGACTGGGACTCGACGCCGGCCCGCCAGGTCACCGCGGCCGACTTCATCCGCGAGTTCAAGGCCTTCTTCAACCCGGTCAGCCCGGTCGGCAACCCGACCTACTACGAGAGCACGATCGCGGGCCTGACCTCGTACGCCAACGCCGAGACCGCGTATTTTGCCAGCAAGTCGCACGCCCCGACCGCGGCCGACATCGCGAGCTTCCAGAACTCGCACAACATCTCCGGGCTGTCGGCGCCGAACTCATCCACGCTGCAGATCACCCTCTCCGCGCCGGCCAGCGACTTCCTCTACATGATGGCCATGCCGTTCGCCTCGGCCCGGCCGGTGGAATACGACAGCTACGTGCCGAACAGCCTGCAGCTCGACCAGCACACGCTGTCCGACGGGCCGTACAAGATCACGTCGTACCAGCCCAACAAGTCGATCACCATGGCCAAGAACCCGGCCTGGAAGGCGTCCACGGACACGCTGCGCAAGGCCTACGTCAGCAACATCGTGCTCACCGAGGGTGTCACCTCCGCCGCCACCCAGCTGGCGGACATGCAGGCCGGCACCCAGGACCTGCCGAACGACACCCCGCTGAACCCGCCGTCGATCCCCGGCCTGCTCAGCAGCCACCCGGCCAACTTCAAGATCTGGCCCTGGTCCAGCACCGTGCCGTACATCATCTTCAACCTCCGCAGCCCGAACAGCGGCGGGGCCATCCAGAAGCTCAAGGTCCGCCAGGCCCTCGAGGCCGGCCTCGACAAGAGCGCGGTGGTGAAGGCTTACGGCGGCCCGCAGGTCTCCCAGGTGATCAACACGGTCATCCCGCCGGGCAACTCCGGTTACAAGAACAGCAACCTGTACCCGGACAGCAACGGCCAGGGCAACCCGGCCAGCTGCAAGTCCACGCTGTCGGCGGCCGGTTACCCGAACGGCCTCACGCTGACCTATGAGTACCCGAACGACTCGTCCAACACCCGCGCCTTCACGGCCATCCAGGCCAGCCTGAAAAACTGCGGGGTCACGCTGAAGGGCAAGCCCGAGCCCGGCTCGAGTTTCTTCGTTGACCTGGGCAACTCGCCGGAGAACAACAAGGCCGGCACCTGGGACCTGGGCCAGCCGGCCTGGATCCCGGACTGGTTCGGCAACAACGGCCGTACGGTCGTCCAGGCGCTGTTCCAGGGCCCGAACTGCGTCGAGAACACGGTCAACTACGGTTGCTACAACAACCCGACCGTCAACTCGCTGATCACCAAGGCCGAGGGCGCCACCAGCCTCGCCGCAGCCGGTACCTACTGGCAGCAGGCGGACGCGCAGATCATGAAGGACGCGGCCATCCTGCCGATCGAAAGCCAGAACTTCCCGCTGTACGCGAGCAGCCGGGTCAAGGAAGCTGGAGCAACGACGGCGATCTTCGCGCCGAACATCGGTGACCCGGACATCACCAACGTCTGGCTCTCCCACAGCTGAGCGGGCGCGTCAACCATGGACCGGCCGGGCCCGCAAACCGCGGTCCCGGCCGGTCCGACCATGGCCAAATTAGATCTTTGGTGCGACGCTTAGCCTGGCGCCGGTCTGTCCGGCCTGCTACGGGCGGCGGGAGGAACGCAGTGACCCTGCTCGAAGTAAAGGACCTGAAGGTCAGCTTCCCCACGGCTGACGGTGTCGTTCAGGCTGTCCGGGGAGTCTCATTCACCGTCGACGCCGGACGGACCATCGGCATCGTCGGCGAATCCGGCAGCGGCAAGAGCGTCATGACCCAGACGCTGCTCGGCCTGACCGGCGGAGGCGAGATCTCCGGCCGCGCCATCTTCGACGGCACTGACCTGCTGACCCTGGGTGAAGACGAGATGCGCAAGGTGCGCGGCGCGCAGATCTCGGTCATCTTCCAGGACCCGCTGACCAGCCTGCACCCGCTGTACCGGGTGGGCTGGCAGATTTCGGAGCTGATCCGGGCCCACGACAAGTCGGTCGGCAAACGTGAGGCCCATGACCGCTCCATCGACCTGCTGCGCCGGGTCGGCATCCCGCGTCCGGAGAGCCGGGTCGACGACTACCCGCACCAGTTCTCCGGCGGTATGCGCCAGCGGGCCATCATCGCCATGGCGCTGGCCCTGTCACCGAAGCTCATCATCGCGGACGAGCCGACCACCGCGCTCGACGCGACCGTCCAGGCCCAGATCCTGGACCTGCTGCTGGACCTGCAACGGGAATCAGACACCGCGCTGATCATGATCACCCATGACCTCGGCGTGGTGGCCGACATCGCCGACGACGTACTCGTCATGTACGCAGGCCGGGCCGCCGAGCGGGCCGGCAAGAACGACATTTTCTATGCCCCGCATCACCCGTACACCAAGGGTTTGCTGGAATCCATCCCCAACAGCTCGGCCGGGGCCGAGCGGCTCAAGCCCATTACCGGCCAGCCGCCCAGCCTGATCCGGCTGCCGTCGGGCTGCAAGTTCCACCCTCGCTGCGGGTACGTGATGGACCGCTGCCTGACCGAGGAGCCCAGCCTGCGCCCGGTGGGCGACGACGGCTACCACGTCTCGGCCTGCTGGCTGCCCACGGTCGCGGCCGGCCTGGACGAGCAGGCGGAGGAGATCAGGAGGAAGACGGTTCTCCAGGAGCGGTCGTCGCAGGAAGCCGAGGAGATCGCCAAGGAGATCGCGTCGGCACCCGAGTCCGAGGGGAGCGTGATCCGATGAGCGTCCCTGGCGCTGAGCAGACCACGGCGCAGCAGGCCAACGGGCAGGTTCCGGCCGCCCCGGATGGCGATGACATCCTGGTCCGGGTCGAGCACGTCAAGAAGCACTTCCCGATCAGGAGCGTCGGCTTCACCCGGCGCACCGTGGGCCAGGTGCAGGCCGTCGATGACGTGTCGCTCACCATCCCCCGCGGGCGCACCCTGGGCCTGGTCGGGGAGACCGGCTGCGGCAAGTCAACGCTGGCCCGCTGTGTGGCCGGGCTGATCCCGGTCACCTCGGGCACGATCACGTTCGAGGGCCAGCAGATCAGCGGGCTGTCCCGCCGGGCCATGCAGCCGTTCCGCCGCGAGATCCAGATGATCTTCCAGGATCCGTACGGCTCGCTGAACCCCCGGCAGCGGGTCGGGTCGATCATCGGCGAGCCCTTCGCCATCCACAACCTGGCCAGCGGGAACGACCGCAAGAAGCGTGTCCAGGAGCTGATGGAGCGGGTCGGCCTCAACCCCGAGCACTTCAACCGCTTCCCGGCCGAGTTCTCCGGTGGCCAGCGGCAGCGCATCGGGGTGGCCCGCGCCCTCGCGGTCCGGCCCAAACTAATCATCTGCGACGAGCCGGTGTCGGCGCTGGACGTGTCGATCCAGGCCCAGGTCCTCAACCTCCTGGCCGACCTGCAGGAGGAGTTCGGGCTCAGCTACCTGTTCATCGCGCACGACCTGGAGGTCGTGCGGCACGTCAGCCACGCGGTGTCGGTCATGTACCTCGGCCGCATCGCCGAGGCGGGTCCCAAGGACCCGGTGTATGACCACGCGCGGCACCCCTACACGGCGGCGCTGCTGTCCGCCGCGCCGGCCGCCGACCCCAAGACCGCCGCCCAGCGGCAGCGGGTCATCCTGGTCGGCGACGTCCCGTCCCCCATCGATCCGCCATCCGGATGCCGGTTCCACCCGCGCTGCCCCAAGGCCCAGGAACTGTGCAGCCATGAGGACCCGCCGCTCGAGGTGAAGGCGGGGGATGAGGTGACTCACGTGGCCGCATGCCACTTCCCGGTCGCCGACGGCGAGAACCTCGCCGCCGCGGGAGCCACCGCCGGGAGCGCAATCGGAGGCAGTGAACCACAATGAGCATCGTCCAGATCGAGGCCGCCGCCCAAGCGGCCGAGGCCGCGCCCGAGCAGGCGATCGAGGGCCGCAGCCAGTGGCAGCTGACCTGGCGCCGGCTCAGCCACGACAAAGTGGCGGTCGCGTCCCTCATCGTCATCGTGATCATGATCGCGCTGGCCATCGCGGCGCCGGCGTTCGCCGCGCTCACCGGTCACCCGGCCGACACGGCCTACCCGAACACGGGGGAGAACGCGGCCGGCCTGCCGGTCGGGCCGGGCACCCACGGTTTCTGGCTGGGGACCGACGGCACCGGCCGTGACCTGCTGGTCCGTATCTTCTACGGGGCCCGGATCTCGCTGTTCGTCGGCATCATCACCACGGCGATCGCCGCGGTCGCGGGCGTCACCATCGGCATGATCGCCGGTTACTTCGGCGGCCTGATCGACACCGTGCTGTCCCGCTTCGTGGACGCCGTGCTCGCCTTCCCCTACGTGGTGCTGGCCCTGGCGCTAGCCGTGGTCCTGGGCCCGAGCCTGCCGGTCATCGTCGGCGTGATCGCCTTCTTCTCCTGGGCCGGCATCGCCCGGATCGTCCGCGGCCAGACGCTGTCGATCAAGGAGAAGGAGTACATAGAGGCGGCCCGCTCGCTCGG
This sequence comes from Streptosporangiaceae bacterium, assembly GCA_036401415.1. Lineage (GTDB taxonomy): Bacteria > Actinomycetota > Actinomycetes > Streptosporangiales > Streptosporangiaceae > Bog-532. Next base: position 7,705 of record DASWVA010000372.1, on the reverse strand, counting down.
GGCCGGACCGTTCCGCATCATGTTCGTGCACATCCTGCCGAACCTGCTCGCCCCCGTCCTGGTGCTGTCCACCCTGTACATCCCGCAGGCCATCATCTTCGAGTCCACGCTGTCCTACCTCGGCCTGGGTATCCAGCCGCCCACGGCCAGCTGGGGCAACATCCTGGGTGACGCGCAGAGCTTTTACCAGCAGGCTTGGTGGTATGTGGTCTTCCCGGCCGGCGCGCTGCTGATCACGACGCTCGCGTTCAACCTGCTCGGTGACGGCATCCGGGACGCGATGGACCCGCGCACCGAGCGGATCTTCGCCGCGTCCCGCGCCCGCAAGCGCGCCCGCCGTAAGGCCCGGGCGGGCCAGGGCGGCAACCTCCCCGCCGCTTCCGCTCCTGGTGAGGCCTGACAGACATGGCTATCGCACGTTTCGTCGTCCGCCGCGTCCTGACCGGCCTGGTCGTCCTGTGGCTGGTGTCCTCGGCGGCATTCTTCCTGTTCTTCGCCCGCCCGGTGGCCACCGTGGCCCACCAGCTGGCGGGCCGTGCGGCCACCCCGCAGGTCATCAACCTGGTGATCAAGAACCTCGGCCTGAACCAGCCGATCCTGGTCCAGTACTGGCACTTCCTGGACCACCTGGTCCACGGCAACCTGGGTTACTCCTTCTACACCCAGCAGCCGGTGACCACGGTGCTCAAGCAGGACCTGCCCCCCACCGCCTCGCTGGTGGTCGGCGGCATGGTGCTGTGGCTGGTGGCCGGCCTGGCCGTCGGCATCATCAGCGCCACCCGCGCCCGCAGCCTGTTCGACCGGTTCTCCGCCCTCACCGTGCTGATCGGCATCTCACTGCCCACATTCGTCATCGGCGAACTGCTCCTGCTGGTCGTGTTCGTGCCGCTCAACCAGCACGGCTTCCACTGGATCCAGGACCAGTGGGTCAGCCCCTCGGCCGGGATCATCCCCTGGGCGGGGCACCTGATCCTGCCCTGGATCACCCTGGCCGCGGTGCAGGCCGCGGTCTACACCCGGCTGACCCGAGGTCAGCTTCTTGACGTCCTCGGTGAGGACTACATGCGCATGGCCCGGGCCAAGGGCCTGTCCGAGCGCCGGGTGATCTTCCGGCACGGAGTCCGGGCCGCCCTGACCCCGGTCGTCTCCCAGCTTGGCGTGGACGTGGGCCAGTTCCTCGGGGGCGTGATCGTGGTCGAGACGGTATTCGGCCTCAACGGCATCGGCGAGGCGTCCGTGCAGGCCATCGACTCTGACAACCTGCCGGTCATCATCGGCTTCGTGGTGCTGGCCGCCATCTTCGTGGTCGTGGCCAACATCATTGTCGATCTGGTCTACGCCCTCCTGGATCCGCGCGTCCGTATCGCGTAACTCGTCCGCGGCGGCAGGTCACAGGAAAAGGGCGATGACCAGGGCGGCGGCCGGCAGGACCATGGTGGCAATGGAGAACCAGGCCCAGCGGGCGGTCAGCGGCGCCTCGGGGGCACCCGCCGCCTGCTCGGCGTGGGCGCGCTGCTCGATGCGGCGGGCGATGATGACCACCGCGGGCTGGGAGATCAGGTGCCGGGCCTCGTCCGGGATCCGGTTGGTGGCGGGCGTCTTGGCCGCGTAATCCCTGGCCCGCTGGGTGTAATTGCGTTTGACCCGGGCGGTGGCGAACAGGGCCCAGCTCTCCAGCACCCGGGTCCGGCCTGAACCCGGGACGGGGGTGCAGGAAAAACGCACCCAGTCGCGGACGTCGACGGCCCGGATGGCGGCCCACGGGACTGCGAACTCCCGGACCGGGTTGACGATGGTCAGTCCGCGGCCGTCCGCGATGACCCGGGGCCGCAGCCCGCACGCGTAGGCCAGCCCGGTGATGGTCGCCACGATCAGGCCGACCACCACCGCGAACCGCGGCGAGGCCTGTACGGACAGATCGACGATGTTGAACGCGGCGAAGGCCAGCCAGATCCACCAGATGACGAGCGGCGCGTTCAGCCGGAAAACCTCACGCTCGCCCGTGGCCCCGGCGCTGCCGGTGCTGTTCCCCGCGGCCGGGCTGGTCATCGGCTTTGGGGTCGGGGACGACATGGCCCGAGCTTAAGCGTTCTCTCCGGTTACGGCATCCTGCGTATCGGCGATGGCCGCGGCCGTTTCCTCCGGGGCGGGCAGCGGTGGCGGGGTACCGCCGAACTCCGGGCACAGGGCCTTGTGCGCGCACCAGTCGCACAGCCGGCCGGGCCGGGGCCGCCAGTCGCCGGCCGTCCGGGCCCGTTCGATCGCCGCCCACAGCGCCTGGACCTTGCGCTCGGTGGCGCGCAGGTCCGCCTCGTCCGGCGCGTACCTGACCACCTGGCCGTCGCCAAGGTACATGAGCTGGAGCAGACGGGGGATCGTGCCCCGCGCCCGCCACAGCACCAGTGCGTAGAACTTCATCTGGAACAGGGCCCGGGCCTCGAAGTCTGGTGGCGGCGCCTTGCCCGTCTTGTAGTCGACGACCCGGATGTCCCCGGTCCGCGCCACGTCCAGCCGGTCGATGTAGCCGCGCAGCCGCAGCCCCGAGTCCAGCGCAGCCTCGACGTAGAGTTCGCGGTCGGCGGGTTCCAGCCGGCGGGGGTCCTCGAGCCCGAAGTAGCGGTCCAGGATAGTCACGGCGTCGCGCAGCCACGCCTGCTGGTCGTCCTCGCCCGCGAACAGCGTGGCCAGCTCGGGCTCGGCCGCCGCCAGCCGGTCCCACTCGGGCTGCACCAGCGTGTGCGCCACCTCCAGGGTCCGCTCGGCCGCGGGCTGGTCGAACAGCCGCTCCAGCACCGCATGTACCAGCGTGCCGCGGGCCGCGGCCGGGCTCGGCGGCTCGGGCAGCTTGTCGATGACCCGGAACCGGTACAGCAGCGGGCAGGTCATGAAGTCCCCGGCCCGTGACGGCGAGAGGGCCGGCCCCCGCGGCCGTTCCCGGGCCGATTCCCCGTCCGGTTGCGGGGCCGGAGCGGGCACGGCGACCTTCACCGCGGCGAGTTCTTCCATGCCCCGACCCTAGGGGAGAGGGCCGACAGTATGGCCCGTTTCCCGGCCGCGGCACGCACATCGGCGACCCGTGGGCCGCCGGGGCACGTAGCATCGGTGCTGTGGCAGGCATGACGCCCAGCGACCAGACGGATCGTGAGGCTGGCAACCAGGCGGGCAACCAGGCGGGTGACGAGGGTCAGCGGCAGGGCAGGATCTCCGCCGCCGGGATCATCGTCGCCCGGCCGTTCGGTATCCCGGTGCAGATCTCGCCGTACTGGTTCATCATCGCGGGCGTGTTCATCGTGCTCTACGCCAACGATCTCGCGGGCACCCTGGACGGCGCCACCCGGTACCTGGTGGCGGCCGCCTTCGTGGTCCTTCTGTACCTGTCCGTGCTGGTCCACGAGCTGAGCCACTCGGTGGTGGCCCGCGGCTACGGGCTGCCGGTGCGCCGGATCCTGCTCTACCCGCTGGGCGGGGTGTCCGAGATCGAGGTGGAACCGCAGACCCCGGTCCGGGAGTTCACCGTGTCCGCCGCCGGGCCGCTCCTGTCCTTCGTGCTGGCCGCGGTCGCGTTCGGCCTGGAGCAGGTGGTCCCGCAGGGCACCGTCGGCTGGATCATCGTCCGCCAGGTGTGCTGGGCCAACATCGTCGTCGGCGTGTTCAACCTGCTGCCCGGCCTGCCGCTGGACGGCGGCCGGATGCTGCGCGCCGTGGTGTGGAAGCTCAGCCACCGGCCGGCCGTAGGTACCCTCACCGCGGCCTGGGCGGGCCGGCTGATCGCGGTCGCGCTGATCGCGCTGCCGGTCGGCTGGACCCTGGAGCACGGCGAGAGCCTCGACCTGACCAACATGATCTGGCTGGTGGCGGTGGCGGCCTTCATGTGGATGGGCGCCAGTCAGTCGATCAAGGCCACCCGGTTGCGGGAGCGCCTGCCCGGCGTCTCGGCCCGCCGGCTGGCCCGTAGGGCCATCCCGATCCCGGCGGACCTGCCGCTGTCCGAAGCGGTCCGCCGGGCCGAGGAGGCCAACGCCCGCGCCCTGGTCGTGGTGGATCACGAGAACACCCCGATCGCCATCGTCAGCGAGTCCGCGGTGACCGCGACCCCGCCGCAGCGCAGGCCGTGGATCGAGGCGGGCACGCTGGCCCGCAGCCTGGACCCGAGCCTGGTGCTGGGGGCCGACCTGTCCGGCATGGCCCTGATCGACGCGGTGCGCAAGGCCCCGGCCAGCGAGTACCTGGTGGTCGAGCCGACCGGGCAGGTCTACGGTGTGCTGTCCGCCAGCGATCTGGACGGCGCGTTCGCCGGCGCTTGACGGTGTCTTGAGGGGGCGCCCGCGCCGATAGCCTGTCGGGCATGATCTCCACGCCTCGCGGCCCCTTCGAGCCCGGGGACCAGGTCCAGCTCACCGACCCGAAGGGGCGCCACCACCAGCTGGTGCTGACCCCGGGCAAAACCTTCTTCACCCACCGCGGCTCGATCAGCCATGACGACCTCATCGGCGGCCAGGACGGCAGCGTGGTGACCTCCTCGGGGGGGACTCCCTACGTGGCGCTGCGGCCGCTGCTGGCCGACTACACGCTGGCCATGAAGCGCGGCGCGGCCGTCGTCTACCCCAAGGACGCGGCCCAGATCGTGGCCATGGCCGACGTCTTCCCCGGCGCGCGGGTGATCGAAGCCGGCGTGGGCTCGGGCGCGCTGACCTGCTGGCTGCTGCGCGCGGCGGGGGAGGCGGGCCGCGTCACCTCCTACGAGCGCCGCCCGGACTTCGCCGAGATCGCCCAGCGCAACGTGGAGACGTTCTACGGCGGCCCGCCGGCCAACTGGCGGCTGGTGCCCGGTGACTTCGGCGGCAAGGAGGTCACCGAGCCGCCCGAGGGCCCTGCGCTCTCAGCGAAAAATTGCCAGGGTGAAAATTTCGCTCCCGGACCGGCCGGCCAGGACCGGGCTGACCGGGTCGACAGGGTCGTGCTCGACATGCTCGCGCCGTGGGACAGCCTGGATGCGGCGACCCGGTTGCTGGCGTCCGGCGGGGTCTTGTGCTGCTACGTCGCCACCACCACGCAGCTGTCCCGGGTGGTGGAGGCGATACGCGCCCAGCAGCGCTACGACGAGCCGTCCGCCTGGGAAACCATGGTGCGGGGCTGGCATGTGGACGGGCTGGCCGTCCGCCCCGAGCAGCGCATGATCGGGCACACCGGCTTCCTGGTCACCGCCCGCCGGCTGGCCGACGGGGTGACCCCGCCGCCCCGCCGGCGCCGCCCGTCCAAGGGCGCCCATCCGGAACCGGCCGGGCCCAGTTAACACTAACGAAATGTGTCTAAACCGTAACGATAAGCCGCCCTGGCTGCTTCAGCCGCGCCAGCACGGGCATTAACCCTGTGGCAAATGTGCTCGGCCTAACGCGAGCCAGCAGGTTACGAATGGCTTGTCGGTAGGTAGGGTCTAGGTAGTTCAGCCAGCGGAAGGAGGTGAGGGTCGTGAGTAACAGGGATGACAGCTCGCGTGCCTCACGGCACGACGATGAGGTCCAGGGCCTTACCGCGCAGATCTCCTTCCTCGACGAGGAGATCGCCGCATTGCGTCGCAGGCTCGCGGATTCCCCGCGCCAGGCGCGGCTTCTCGAGGAGAGGCTGCGCGAGACCGAGGCCAGCCTGACCGCTGTGACCGCCCAGAATGAGCGGCTCACGGGCACGTTGCGCGAAGCCAGGGATCAGATCGTTGCCCTCAAGGAGGAGGTCGACCGGCTGGCGCAGCCGCCGTCCGGCTTCGGCATCTTCCTGAGCGCCACCGGCGACAACACCGCCGACGTGTTCACCGGCGGGCGCAAGATGCGCGTCCACGTGAGCCCCGCGATAGAGCTCGCGGAGCTCAGGCCCGGCCAGGAGGTCGTGCTCAACGAGGCGCTCAACGTGGTCGTCGCCGAAGGTTACGAGACCGCCGGCGAGATCGTGATGCTCAAGGAACTGCTCGAAGACGGTGAGCGGGCCCTGGTCATCTCACACGCCGACGAGGAGCGCGTGGTCCGGCTGGCCGACCCGTTGCGCGACTCCGTGCTGCGGGCTGGCGACTCGCTGCTGCTCGAGCCACGTTCCGGCTACGTCTTCGAGCGGATACCGAAGGCGGAGGTCGAGGAGCTCATCCTCGAGGAAGTGCCCGACATCGTCTACTCCGACATTGGTGGCCTGTCCGGTCAGATCGAGCAGATCCGGGACGCGATCGAGCTGCCCTACCTGCATGCGGACCTGTTCAAGGAGCACCAGCTGCGGCCGCCCAAGGGCGTGCTGCTGTACGGCCCGCCCGGCTGCGGTAAGACGCTCATCGCCAAGGCGGTGGCGAACTCGCTGGCCAAGCAGGTCGCGCAGAAGACCGCCGCCGACGGAACCGCGGGCCCCGGCTCCGCGGGGCGCAGCTTCTTCCTGAACATCAAGGGTCCCGAGCTGCTGAACAAGTACGTCGGTGAAACCGAGCGGCACATCCGGCTCGTGTTTCAGCGGGCGCGTGAGAAGGCCAGCGAGGGCATGCCGGTAATCGTGTTCTTCGACGAGATGGACTCGATCTTCCGGACCCGCGGGTCCGGCGTCTCCAGCGACGTGGAGAACACAATCGTCCCGCAGCTGCTGTCGGAGATCGACGGGGTCGAGGGCCTGCAGAACGTCATCGTGATCGGCGCGTCCAACCGCGAGGACATGATCGACCCCGCGATCCTGCGGCCCGGCCGGCTGGACGTCAAGATCAAGATCGAGCGCCCGGACGCCGAGGCGGCCAAGGACATCTTCTCCAAGTACATCCTGTCCCAGCTGCCGCTGCACCCGGACGACCTGGCCGAGCACGGCACCTCGCGCGAGGGCACGGTCGACGCGATGATCCAGCGGGTCGTCGAGCGCATGTACACCGAGTCCGAGGAGAACCGCTTCCTCGAGGTGACTTACGCCAACGGCGACAAAGAGGTCCTGTACTTCAAGGACTTCAACTCCGGCGCCATGATCCAGAACATCGTCGACCGGGCCAAGAAGATGGCCATCAAGGAGTTCCTCGACACGGGCCAGAAGGGCCTGCGTGTGGCGCACCTGCTGTCGGCGTGTGTGGATGAGTTCAGCGAGAACGAGGACCTGCCCAACACCACCAACCCGGACGACTGGGCCCGGATCTCCGGCAAGAAGGGCGAGCGGATCGTCTACATCCGCACGCTGGTCTCCGGCAAGCAGGGTTCCGAAGCCGGCCGGTCGATCGACACCGTGGCCAACACGGGCCAGTACCTGTGACCCACCGTCGTGTGCCGGGCCGTCTTGTCTGTCCGGCGTAGCCACGGCCGGGCGGGCATAGGCTGGCGAACATGAGCGTGCTGCGGGTGATGGGCACCGAGACCGAGTACGGGATCTCGGTGCCCGGCCAGCCAGGGGCCAACGCCATGGTCACCTCGTCCCAGATCGTCCACGCCTACCAGGCGGCCACTGCGGCCCGGGTGCCCCGCGCCCGGTGGGATTTTGAAGAGGAGAATCCCCTCCGCGATGCCCGCGGGTTCGACCTGGCCCGGGAGAACGCTGACTCGACCCAGCTCACCGACGAGGACCTGGGCCTGGCTAACGTCATCCTGACCAACGGCGCCCGGCTGTACGTCGACCACGCCCACCCGGAGTACTCGACCCCGGAGTGCACCAACCCGCTGTCCGCGGTCATCTGGGACAAGGCGGGGGAGCGGATCATGGCCGAGGC
>DASWVA010000371.1:0-2862 GCA_036401415.1 Streptosporangiaceae bacterium | reverse complement strand
CTGATCGGCTGGCTGATCGGCCGGGCCGTCCACCTGCCCATCCTGACCGCGGTCGGCATGCTGACCGGGCTGGGTATCTCCGTGAGCCTGATCATCTACCGGTACGGCCGGTCCACCCCCCCGCGGATCCGGCGGTTCGCGTCTGAGCCCGCGGTCCCCCGACGAACCGAACGAGCAGAACGGCCCGATGAGACACCACGACCAGACGACAGCGATGCGAGAGGAACTGACCGGTGATCGGTAGCGTGTCGGCGGTCGCCGCGGCCAGCCGCGGATGCCACATCTTCTCCGGCTGCGGCTTTCCCTCCCCCAGCCTGGAAAGCTTCGACTTCCGGCCGATCTTCAGCATCGGCTCGTTCCACTTCACCAAGCCGATCCTGCTCGCGCTGATCTGCATGGCCGGGGTGATCGCGTTCTTCTGGGCCGCCTTCGCCAAGCCGCAGCTGGTACCCCGCGGCATGCAGAATATCGGGGAGCTCGCCCTGCTGGCCGTCCGCGACCAGATCGCGCGTCCATCCCTGGGCAAGCGGGCCGACACCTTCCTGCCCTTCCTGACCTCGCTGTTCTTCTTCATCTACTTCTGCAACCTGATGGAGATCATCCCGTTCTTCCAGTTCCCGGTGATGTCGCGCAGCGGCTTCCCCTGGGCCCTGGTGGCGATGATCTACCCGACCTACCTCTACCTGGGCTTCCGGCAGCAGGGCGGTTGGGGCTACATCAGGAACATGATCCCGCGCGACGTGCCGATCTTCGTGCTCGTGATCCTGATCCCGATCGAGCTGCTCCGGTACTTCGTGGTCCAGCCGTTCACCCTCGGCGTCCGGCTGTTCGCCAACATGTTCGCCGGTCACCTGCTGCTGCTGATCTTCACGCTGGCGACCTGGTACCTGGCCAGCGCCAGCATCGGCCTGCTGTTCGCGGCCACCTCCGCACTCATGGTGCTGGCCGTGTTCCTGCTCGAGCTGCTGGTCCAGCTGCTGCAGGCCTTCATCTTCACCACCCTGGCCGCGACCTACATCGCGGACTCCCTGGAGGGCAGCCACTAAGGCTCCTCCGGCCCGAACTGCCCCATCACTCCCCGGCTCTGATCGGCCGGGGCGGACCTCAGAGAAACGGACAGAGACATGGTTGACCTCGCTACCGCCGCCCACGTCGTCGCGGCGGCCAAGGGCGTGACTGGCAGCACCGGTTCCATCGCCTACGGCCTGGCCGCCATCGGCCCGGGCGTCGGCATCGGCCTGATCTTCGGCCACGCCATCGAGGCCATGGCCCGGCAGCCGGAGGCCTCCGGCCGCATCACCCAGTACATGTGGATCGGCTTCTCCCTGGCCGAGGCGCTGGCCCTCATCGGCATCATCGTCCCGTTCATCTTCGGCAAGTAACCGAAGCTGATTCCTTGACCGGGACGACAGGAAGGGCGGTCACCCGATGCAATCCCACCTGATCGCGGCCGCGGCTGGGCAGGATCCGCTGATTCCCACCTGGACCGAGCTCATTATCGGTGCCATCGCGTTCCTCATCGTCTTCGGCTTCCTCGGCAGGCTGCTGCTGCCGCGGGCCCAGAAGATGCTGCAGGAGCGCACCAACCAGATCGAGGGCGGTCTCAAGCGGGCCGAGGAGACCCAGGCCGAGGCGAACCGGGAACTCGAGCGGTACCGGCAGCAGCTGGCTGAAGCCCGGCACGAGGCGTCGCGCCTGCGTGAGGAGGCCCGCCAGCAGGGAGCCCAGATCATCGCCGAGATGCGGGAAGAGGCCCAGGCCGAAGCCCGCCGCTTGACCGACGCCGCCAACGCGCAGATCCAGGCCGAACGCCAGCAGGCGCTCAACGCCCTGCGGGCTGAGGTCGGGGCGCTGGCCACCGACCTGGCCGGCCGGATCGTGGGCGAGTCGCTCACCGACGAGGCCCGCCAGAGCCGGGTGGTCGACCGGTTCCTGGACGACCTCGAACAGCGCGGCGAGATCGGGGCGGGGACATCGCAGTGAGGCCAGTAGTGAGGCCAGTAGTGAGGACAGTACTGTGATGCGCGGTGTGAGCCGGGCGTCCTTCGCGGCCCTGAAGGATCAGCTGCCTCAGACCCTGACCGAAGCGGGCGGGGCGACCACCGGCCGCGGGCCGGCGGCCGCCCTCAGCCGGGTGACGGCGGCCGTCCGCGAGACCGTGACCGGCCGCGGCACGGCCGACACGGGTGACACGGCCGACGCGGCCGGCCAGGCGGAAACCGTCGGCAACGACCTGTTCTCCGTCCTGCACCTGCTGGACACCGAGCACGGGCTGCGGCGGGCGCTGGCCGACCCCTCGCGGCCAGCCGACGAGAAGGGCGCGATCGTCGGCGCCCTGCTGCACGGCAAGATCAGTGCGGCCGCCGAGGAACTGGTCACGGCCACGGTCCGGGCCCCCTGGGCCAGTTCCGCGGACATGACCGACGCGCTCGAGCAGGTCGCGGTGGAGGCGTTCGCCTTCGCCGCCCAGCAGCGGGACCAGCTGGACGACCTGGAAGACGATCTGTTCCGGTTCGGCCGGGTGGTGGGGACCGAGCCCGAGCTGCGCGCGGCGCTGACCGAGCCGGTCCTGCCGGCCGAGCGCAAGCAGGAACTGCTGGACGCGCTGCTGGGGGCCAAGGTGTCCCCGGTGGCCCTGCGGCTGATCAGCGAGATGTCGCTGCACCCCCGGGGCCGGTCGCTGGTGGCCAGCCTCGACCTGTGCACCCGGATCGCGGCCGAGCGGCGCCGCCGGCTCATCGCGGTGGTGCGGACGGCGACCGAGCTCACCGCCCCGCAGCGTGAGCGGCTGGCCCAGGCGCTGACGGGCATCTACGGCCACGAGGTGTACATCAACGTGGTCATCGACCCCCGCGTGGTCGG
>DASWVA010000370.1:0-2571 GCA_036401415.1 Streptosporangiaceae bacterium | reverse complement strand
GCTGCCGGACGCGGCGATCAGTGTCGACTATCTCCTGCACCTGACCACCGGCCTGATCGAGGGGCTGGTGGTGGACGCCGACCGGATGCGGGCCAACCTGGACGCCACCGGCGGGCTGCTGTACTCCTCGGCCGCACTGCTTGAGCTGGTCGCCGCGGGGGTGGCCCGCGAAGACGCGTACGCGCTGGTCCAGACGGCGGACATGGAGACCTGGAACACCGGCACCCCGTTCCGGGAGACCCTCCGCAAGGAGGCCGCCGCCCGCGGGCAGGCCATCGACGAGGCGCGGCTGGACGAAGCCTGCCGGCCCGAGCGTTACGTGACGCGGCTGGCCCCGGTGTTCGGCCGCCTGGAACGCCTGACGTGACCGGCACCGACGTGACCAGCACCGACCTGGCCGGCCCGGGCATGACCGGCGCCCACGTGGGCAGTACCCACACGACGGCAAATCGTGTCAAGCCGCCGCGACCGGCCGTGGCGGGTGGAATACTGGCCAACGCACTTGCGCGGGAAAACCGGCCGCGGTTCCGGTCATCCTTCCGTGGCTGGCCCGGCACGCTGACCCGTTCGGCCCGCCCGGTCAGGCCCGCCCCGGCCAGCCGGCCGGCCGCCAGTTTTGCTTATCACCCCTCGACAGGAGTTGCATCCACATGACGATGGGCACTGAGACCCGTTACCGCGTACGGGGCGGTGCGCCGCTGCACGGCACCGTCTTCGTGCAGGGCGCGAAGAACGCCGCGCTGAAGATGATCGCGGCGTCCCTGTTCGCGGCCGAGGGCCGGACGGTCCTGCGGAACGTGCCGCCCATTGAGGACGTCCGCCGGGCCGTCGAGCTGGCCCAGGCGGTGGGAGCCATCGTCGAGTTCCACGAGTCCGAGCGGACGCTGGTGGTGGACGCATCCCGGCTGACCAGCCCGGTCCTGCCGGCCGAGATCGCCCGGCGGTTCCGCAGCTCGGTGCTGTTCGTGCCCGCCCTCCTGCACCGGCTGGGCGAGGCGGTCATCGAGGGCGTCGGCGGCTGCAACCTGGGCAGCCGCAACCTCGACTTCCACTACCGGGGCTTCGCCCGGCTGGGCGCGGTGGTCGACGAGGGCGAAAACGTCATCCGCATCAAGGCCGGCAGCAACGGCCTGCGCGGTGCTCACCTGTACCTGGACACCCCATCGCACACCGGCACCGAGAACCTGATCATGGCGGCGTCGCTGGCGCCGGGCACCACGATCATCGACAACGCCGCGCTGGAGCCGGAAGTTCTCGACGTGATCGCGTTCCTGGCCAAGATGGGCGCGCAGATCACCGGCGGCGGCACCGGCTTCGTGACGGTGGAGGGCGTCAGCGAGCTGACCGCCGTCGAGCACACGGTGATGCCGGACCGGCTCGACGCGGGTGTGTTCGCCATGGCCGCCGCGATCACCGGCGGTGAGCTCAACCTGGTCGGCGGCTCCCTCGAGCACTTCGGCGTGGTGCGCTGGAAGCTGGAGCAGATGGGCGTGGAGTTCTCCACCGCGGGTGCGGTCCTGCAGGTGCGCCGGGAGAACCCGCTGCGGCCGATCAACGTCATCACCTCGCCCTACCCGGGCTTCGCCACCGACCTGCAGTCGCCGATCATGGCCCTGGCCTGCCTGGCCGAGGGCTCCAGCTACATCCGCGAGACCATCTTCGACGGCCGCTACACGCTGGTGGGCGAGCTGAACAAGATGGGCGCCAAGGTCGAGATGGACGGCAACGTGGCCATCGTGCACGGCCCGAGTACGCTTCGGGGCGCCGAGGTCGTGGCGCACGACCTGCGGACCGGCATCGCGCTCATCCTGGCCGGCCTGGCCGCCGAGGGCGAGACGGTGGTCGCCCCCGGGTACCTGATCGACCGCGGGCACGCGTCGATCGCGCAGCGGCTGACCACGCTGGGAGCCGACATCCAGGCCGAGCAGGCCCCGGCCGCCTGACCGCGGACCGTCACCAGCCCGGCCCAGCCCGGATGACGGGCCGCCCAAAGGGTGATAAACCGGGGTTTGGGTCTGACTTGATGCGAATATTTGCCTACATGTACCCCTTCACAAATTGAGCCGGATGAGTTACGAACAGTACTGACCGGGTCGGCTCGGGGTGATGAGGCGGCTTGTTTGTGCGGCATGCGACGGGTGACTGGTACCGGATGCGGATGGGTGAACGTTGAGCACGCACGACAGCAGCGACCTTATGGCCCGCCTCGGGTTAACGGTCTTCGGGGCAAAAAGCCGGTGACCGCGCGCAGGCACCTCCCCAGGGAGCTCGTCATCGGCGTCGTCGGGCCGTACGACCTGGTGGAGCGGATCATGCTCTCCGGTGCCGCGGCCCGGGACGAGACGCCCGGCGCGGGCCAGGCCGGCCCCGATCCGGCTGGCTTCTCCCCCGGGGCCCCTGCCCCGGCCGGCTCCGACCCCTGGCCCCTGGATGAGACCCGGGGGCTGGCCGGGGCCATGCCGCCGCGGCGGCTGATCGCAGCCGCGTACCGGCGCGAGCGGGAAGCGCCGGAGAAGGTGGCCCGGCTGGGGGCCGCCATCGACGTGTGCCTGTTCGCCAGCCCGGTGCCGT
>DASWVA010000369.1:0-4886 GCA_036401415.1 Streptosporangiaceae bacterium | reverse complement strand
GGGCGGGTGAGTTCATCGGGGCATCCCCTCGAAGGACGTAGGAGACTCGTGGGGCTGGTGGGGCTGGTGTGGCTGGTGGGGCTGAGGAGGTTGCTGAGACCGGGTGGGCTCAGGAGGCTGAGCGGGGTCGAGGACTTGGGCGGGCTGGTGGGGCTGGTGGGACTGCTGGGTCTCCTGGGCATAGTGGGTGCGGGTGCGGCTGGCCAGCCAGCGGAGCGGGGCCAGGCGGCCCCGGGTGGGGACCGAATACAGCTCGTGCCCGGCCAGGCCCCAGCGGGCCAGCAGGCAGTTGGCCGCGTGCCAGCCGGTGCTGGCGGCCCGTTCCATCAGTGCGACCGGCAGGTCGATGCGGATGCCGTCGCCCGCCAGGACCAGGCCGGGGACCGGAGTGCGCACCGACGGCCGGCGGGCGAAGTCACCGACGCCGAACATCGGGCAGTCGGCCCGCCACTGCACGGCTTGCGCCAGCACCCGGGCGGCGGCCGTTTCCGGGTACAGCGCGTGCAGGCGGGCCACCGTGCCCTGCCGCAGCGCCGGGCCGGGCGGGGCGCCGGGGTCGCCGGGCGCGGCGTAGGCGTGCAGCTCGACCACTGAGCCACCGTGGGCTGCGGCCCAGGACCGGGCCTGCGCGTCGTAGCGGTTAAGGACGCTGATGTTGTCCAGGGGGTCCAGGCCCCCGGTGGCCAGGAAGGCCGGCCGGTCCGCGGCCACCGGCCGGTCCAGCCACAGGCGCTGGACCAGGAACGGCGGGGCCGTGCCGAGGGCGGCCACCCGATCCCGCCAGGGCGCCTCGGCGGTCCCGGCTGGCCCGGCGGTCCCGGCGGCAACGGCCAGGCCCGGCGACTGGCCGATGATCGCGCGCAAGCCGCGGACGTCGGTGGCCAGCACGACCGCGTCGGCATCCAGGGTGCCGCCCGGGGTGTGGACGCGGAAACGCCGCGGGCCGCCCGGCTCAATCCCCGTCACGCTGGTGCCGGTCCGCACCTCGGCGCCGCGGGCGGCCAGATAGCCGCGCAGCGGGTCCCACAGCGCCACGTCGAACCCGGAGTCGGGCACGTCGAACACCAGGCCCTCACTCGAGCCGAGGAAGTAGATGTGGAACATGGCGGCCAGTTCGGCCGCGGACATCTGGCTGGGGGCGGCGAAGAAGCTGCGGGAGAACACCTCGAAGGCCAGGTGCCGGGCCGCGACCGGGAAGTTGATCGTGCGCAGGAACGTCTCCGCGTCGACGTCGTCCAGCTGCCGGTAGATGCCCGGCACGGACACCGCGGCCAGCGGGGCGGCGGCGGCCGTGTTCAGCGCGACCAGATCGCGGGGCCGGAAGGTGGGGCTGCGGAGCGCGAAGGCGAGCGCGTTGAGCGGCGGGGTACGCGGCAGCCCGCGGAAGGTGTCCCGGTGCCCGGCCGCATCGACCAGCGGGTAGTCGGCCAGCGGAACCAGCCGGTCCAGGCCGGGATCGGCCCGGCGCAGCAGCGCGCGCAGGTTGTAGTACTGGCGGAAGAAGGCGTGGAACCCGCGGCTCATGGGCAGGCCGGACGGCTCGGTCCAGCCCCCGACCCGGCCGCCCAGGTAGGTTTCCCGCTCCACCAGCGTGACCCGGACCCCGCGCTCAGCCAGCCCGGTGGCGGCGGCCAGCCCGGCGATACCGCCGCCCACCACCACCGCGTGCGGCGGTCCGGGCAGCGCGCTGGCGTCCGGGGCACCCGCGGGCGCGACGTGCCGGACCGCGCGCCGGTCCCGCCCCGGTGCCGGTGCGCTCACGAACCCTCCTGGGGGCGGGTGGCCAGGAAGGTGTGCACGACGTCGCGCTGCCAGCCGGTCATGGTCTCGCTGTGCACGCCGGTGAAGCCCGCCTCGCGCAGGCGGCGGCGGAAGCGGCGCACGCCGTCGAAGCCGTCCACGCTGCGCCACAGGTAGCGGTAGAGCGTGGCGTCACCGGTGGCGACCCGGCCCGCCGGGATGATCACGCTCCAGCTGACCGCGTGCCAGATGGCGCGGGCCTTGAGCGAGTCACGGACCGAATACTCGTGCACGGCCAGCGTGCCGCCCGGACGGAGCAGGTCGCGAAGGGCGCGGAGCTGGCCGTCGGGGTCGGGGAGGTTCCGGATCAGGTACGCGGCCAGGATGGCGTCGAACGGCCCGCGGACGCCGGCTCCGGCCAGGTCTTCGACCCGGGAGTGGACGAAGCGGACCGAGGACGGCCAGGGCTTGGCGCGGGCCTGAACCAGCATCTGCTCGGACGCGTCGATGGCCACGATCTCCGCGTGCGGCGCCGCGGCCAGCAGCGCGGCGGTGGACAGCCCGGTCCCGCAGCCCGCGTCGAGCAGGCGCAGGCCCCGGCCGCCGTGGGGCAGCCGCATCCGCCGGGCCGACAGTTGCAGGTGGGCCTGGTAGCCGGGGTTGGCCCCGACCAGCCGGTCGTAGGCGGAGGCGCCCACGTCGAAAGCGGCCGGCACGGCCTCGCGCCGGAGCGGTCCCGCGTCCACCGGGCTCACTGGGTCTCCCGCTCACTCACTGGGGCTCTCCTTGGGCTCGGGCCGGGCGCTGCTTCTGGTACTCCCACAACAGCAGGGCCGCGGTAACGAGGGCAAATCCGAACAGGAAGTCTTCGACGGGGATGTCCCAGGGGAACCGGACACCGGTCGTCTGCGCCCGGTCATAGATCACGACCGGTGCGGACAGCTTGGTCAGCCAGCCGTCGACCGGGATCTGGAACACCAGCACAATGGCCATGGCCGCCCAGTAGGCGGGGCGCCGGAACACCCCGGTCCGCAGCACGGCCAGCTCGGCCGCGACGACGACCGCCACCGATGCCACCGCGGGCACCGTGTACCCCAGACCGGTCACGGCCGGGCCCCCGCCCGGCGGTCCGCCGGGGCCGGCCGGCGCTGATCAGCCCCGGGCCGGCCCGGCCAGCGGCGGGACACGGCCTGGACCCCTTCGTAGGTGAGGATGCCGCACACCGGGATGAACAGGAAGAACACCAGCTCCTCAACCGGGATGCGGAAGGGGAGGGCGAACCCGGTGACATAGCGCGGGTTGTAGGTCCACACGTGCCCGGCGATAGCCAGCGCGTCCCAGACCAGGAAGACGAGGGCGACCGGCAGCACGGCGCGGGCCAGCCGGGCGGGCTGGCGGTAGACGCGCGCGCCCAGAACCTCCAGCGGCAACGTGGCCAGCAGGCAGGCCGCCATCAGGATCAGGTACTGGTAATGGTCCATGGTTCAGCCGGTGCTCCCGGCCTGGGTGGCGTCGGCCGGGGCGGAAACGTCGGTGGCGCGCATGACCTCCATGGTGGCGCGGCGGCCGCGGCGGGCCCACAGCGCCCGGGCCAGAGCGGGCGCCGCGACCCGGAGCCGCCGGGCCCGGCCGACCCGGGCCCGCTGCGTGAACACCGCGAAGTCCAGGTCCTCGATGCGGTCCAGGATCTCTGAGTACAGGGCCAGCGCCGTGGCCACGCAGGGCCGGGACGCCGGCTGGAGCAACGCGATCCCGGCCTCGGCGTACCGGTAGATGGCCCGGGTGGTGGCGTGCTGGTCGGCCAGGGCGGCCCGGACCCGCGGGTCGGTCCGCTGGTGGGCGCGGCACCAGCGCAGCAGCTCGGTGTCGACGCCGAACGCGGCCAGCTCGTCGGCGGGCAGGTACACCCGGCCCCGGTCCAGGTCCTCGGCCACGTCGCGGAGGAAGTTCGTGAGCTGGAACGCCTGGCCCAGCGCGGCGGCGTAGGGGGCCGCCTCGTGCCGCGGGGCGACGGTACCCAGCACGGGCAGGACCTGCAGGCCGATGACTTCGGCCGAGCCGTGCACGTAGTGGTCGAGCGCGGCCCGGGTCGGGTAGCTGGTCACCTCCAGGTCCATCCGCATGGAGTCCATGAAGTCGGTGAACAGGTCGGGGTCGAGCTGGTACCGGCCGGCCGTGTCGACCACCGCGGCCAGGATCGGGTCCGCGCAGCTCCCCCGGTTCAGTCCGTCGAACAGCTCGCGGCGCAGCCCGTCCAGGCGGGCGGCGACCTGGCTGGTGCTGGTGCCGTCGGGCACGTCATCGACGATGTCGTCGGCCCACCGGGCGAAACCGTACAGCGCGTGTACGGCGGGCCGCTGGGCCCGGGTCAGCAGCTTGGTGGCCAGGTAGTAGGTGCGCCCGTGCCGGGCGTTGAGTTCCCGGCAGCGCTGGTAGGCGGCCCGCAACCGTGGGTCGGTCAGGCCGGCGGCGTCCAGTTCAGCGGCGATCATCGCGGCCTCCGGGATCGGGACGAAGGGTTGACGCCGCGCGCCAGCGACCCGGTGATCCGGTCCGCGGCCAGGCGGCCGGAGATCAGCGCGGTGGGCACGCCGACACCGGGAACGGTGCCGCAGCCGGCCAGCACCACATTGTCCACACCGCGCGGCCGGTTGCCGGGCCGGAACGGCCCGCTCTGCAGGAACGAGTGCGAAAACGAGAACGGCGTCCCGGCCACCAGGCCCTGGCGGGCCCAGTCGGCCGGGGTGACCACCTGGCGCACGCTCACCTCGGCGTCGAGCCCGGGCAGCAGGCGGCCCGCGACGGTGGCGGCCAGATCGTCGGCGTAGCCGGGACCGATCTTGTCCCAGTCGAACCGTCCCCGGACCAGGTTCGGGGCCGGGGCGAGGATGTACACCAGGTCGGTGCCGTCCGGCGCCAGACCCGGATCAGTGGCCGTCGGGCGCGTGACCAGCAGGGACGGATCGTGCATGAGCTGCCCGCGGTCAATGATTTCGTCGAACGTGTCGTCCCAGGCGGCCCCGAACAGGATCGTGTGATGGGCGGTCCCGGGCCAGCGGCGCCGGGTCCCGGCGTGCAGCACGACCGCGGACGGCGCCGGGCGCAGCGGCAGCGGCCGCCACGGTCGCCGGCCCAGCAGCTGGTAG
>DASWVA010000368.1:0-2779 GCA_036401415.1 Streptosporangiaceae bacterium | reverse complement strand
CCCGGCCTGATGCGATACTCGGGGCATGCTGCAGGAGGCAACGTGGGGACGGCTGGTCGGGCGGGACGTTGAGTTCGCCCGCATGCTGACCCTGCTCGACGACGCCGCCTCCCACCAGGCGGTGGTCGCGCTGGTCAGCGGGGACGCCGGCGTGGGCAAGACCCGGCTGGTGACCGAGGTGACCCGGCGGGCCGCCGCGGCCGGCTTCACCGTACTGTCCGGGCACTGCGCGGAGCTGGGCGAGAGCGTCCCCTACCTGCCGCTGGCCGACGCGCTGCGGAACGCGACCCAGGCCCCGGAGACGGCGCCACGGCTGATGGAGGCGCTGGCCACCCGCCCGGTACTCGGCCGGCTGCTGCCCGAGGGTGACACTCCGGCCGCCGCGGACGGCGAGGGCATGGGCATAGCCCGTCAGCAGATGTTCGGCGCCGTCCTGGGGCTGCTCGGCGAGCTGGCCGCCGCGGCCCCGGTGCTCCTGGTGTTCGAGGATCTGCACTGGGCCGACGCGTCGACGCGGGACCTGCTGACCTTCCTGTCCCGGGTACTGCGCACCGAGCGGGTGGCGCTGATCGGCACCTACCGTACGGATGACCTGCACCGGCGGCACCCGCTCCGCCCGGTGACGGCCGAGCTGCAGCGGCTGCCCAGCGTGACCGCGATCCGGCTCGGCCCGCTGACTCCGGCCGCGCTGGCCGAGCACCTGACCGCGCTGGCCGGGCTGCGCCAGGAGGACCTCGACGCGGTCCAGCTGAACAGCATCATCGACCGCGCCGAGGGCAACGCCTACTACGCCGAGGAGTTGCTCGCGGCGGCCGCGGGTGCAGGCCCTCATGGCGCCCGGGTGCTGCCTGAAGACCTGGCCGCGCTCCTGCTCAGCCGGGTCGAGCGGCTGCCCGACCCGGCCCAGCGGGTGCTGCGGGCGGCGGCGGTGGCGGGCCGTCAGGCCGACGACGAGCTGATCCGGGCCGCCTCAGGGCTGCCGCTGCCCGAGTACGAGGACGCGATCCGTGAGGCCGTCACCCAGCAGCTGCTGGTCCCGGCGGGCGACGGGTACTTGTTCCGGCACGCCCTGCTGCGCGAGGCGGTCGAGGCCGACCTGCTGCCCGGGGAGCGCACCCGGCTGCACGGGGTCCTGGCTGGGCTGCTGGCCAGCGATGAACGGCTGGCCAACCAGGCCGGGACCGCGGCCGAGCTGGCCCACCACTACCTGGCCAGCCACGACCTTCCGGCCGCCTACGCGGCGTCCATCCGGGCCGGGGCCGAGGCCGAGCAGCTGGGCGCCCCGGCTGAGGCGCAGCGCCACTACGACCAGGCCCTGGCGCTGTGGGACCGGATCCCCGACGCGCAGGAGCGGGGCGGCGTCTCCTACGGCCAGCTGGTGCTGTACTCAGCCAACGGCGCCGCGGCCAGCGGGGACGTGGTCCGGGCGGTGCACCAGCTCCGGTCGCTGTGGGCCAGTTTCGGCGACGGGACCGACCCGGTGCTGGTGGCCAGGGTGGGCGAGCGGCTGGCCTACTACCTGTTCCAGGCCGACTCCTTCGCCGCGGTACAGGAAGCGACCCAGGCGGCCCGGGCCGCGATCGACGCGCTGCCCGAGCAGCCGCCGACCATAGAACGGGCCCGGGCCATCGCCACCTACGCCAGCGCCCTGATGGCCCTGGGGTTCGAGGACGCGGCGGCCGCCGAATGGGCCGAGCGGGCCCGGACCGCCGCGCGGGCCGCGGACGCCTCCTCGGTCGAGGCCGACGCGCTGGTCACCCTGGGCTCGCTGGCCCGCCGGGACGGCCGCGACGACGAGGCCATCGAGCTGGTCACCGCGGCTCTTGAGCAGGCCCGCAAGGCCGGCGTGCTGGGGGTTGAGCTGCGGGCGGCCACCCAGCTGTCCCGCGCGCTCCTGGAGCTCGGCGAACTGGCCGAGTCCGCGCGGGTGGCGCACGAGGCCGGGCGGCGGGCCGACGAGACCGGCCTCACCCTCGCGCCCTACGGCCTGGACGTCCAGCACCTGCACTACCAGGCGCACTACGCCCAGGGGACGTGGGATCACGCCCAGGAGCTTTCCAACGCCTGGCCGGTGCGGGTGGCCACGCTGCCCGAGGCCATCCTTTCCGCCATGGCCCTGTTCATCGACGTGGCCCGGGGCAACGCGGTCGCGACGGAGCGGCGGGTGTGGCTGGAGCCGCTCTGGGACCAGGACAAGCTGTGCGCCTACATCGCCCGGGCCATGTACGCCGAGCAGGCGCTCTGGCAGTCCGACACCGACCTGGCGCTGGCCGAGGCCGAGGCTACGATCGCCGGTGACTGGGATGAGCACTACGGCTTCACGCCGTCCGTCATCCGGCCCGCAGCCGTCGCCATCAGCGCGCACGCCGACCGGGCCGTGCACGCCCGCGCGGCGGGGAATCCCGCCCGGGCCGAGGCTGAGGTCGAGGCGGCCCGGATCATGCTGGACCAGGCCCACCAGGGCGCGATGGCCTCATTCCGGCCGCGGGCACTACTCGGGCCCGAGGGGCGGGGCTGGCTGGCCCGGGCCGAGGCGGAGTACCGGCGCGCCCGGGGTGAAAACGACCCAGCCGCCTGGCAGGCGGCGCTGGACGCCTTCGGCCCGGTGTTCGTCTACGAGGAGGCACGGACGCGCTGGCGGCTGGCCGAGGCGCTGGCCGAGGCCGGTGACCGCCCGGCCGCCCAGAACCAGTGGGACCAGGCCGCCACGATCGCCGGCCGGCTGCGGGCGGCGCCGCTGCGGGCCGCGCTGGCCGATCTGGCCCGGCGGGCCCGCCTC
>DASWVA010000367.1:0-3635 GCA_036401415.1 Streptosporangiaceae bacterium | reverse complement strand
TGGGCGGGGCGGCGGGCGCCCGGGTGGCGGAAGGAGCCCGGAAGGCGTCGTCCCACCAGGCCCGTTCCTCCGGGCCGGAGTCGGCCGGGAGCGGCTGGGACCGGTCCCGTGGTGGCGTGACGGCTCGCGGTCCGGCTGGGTCTGGGGCGGGCGCGCGCAGCGGAGGGTGTTCCGGCGCCTGGTACCAGCCGCCGGAATCCCGGGCGGGCTCAGCCGGAGCGGTGGGCCCGTTCCAGGTGGTGGGGCTGCGGTAGTTTCCGGCCGGGCGGGGGGGCGGACTCTCAGGCGGGAAATCCCAGCCGCCGTCGTCGCGGTGGCGCGGCCCGTAGTCGGCCTGCCCGTAGTCGTCCCGCTCGGGTTCGGCCGGGTGGAAGCTGGGCTGGCGTGCTCCGGGTTCGGCCGGGTGGAAGCTGGGCTGCCGTTCCTCGGGTTCGATCGGCTGGAAGCTCGGCTGGCGTTCCTCCGGCCCGGCCGGGTAGAAGGCCGGCTGGCGTTCCTCCGGCTCGGCCGGGTAGAAGGCCGGCTGGCGATCTTCCGGCTCGGCCGGGTAGAAGGCCGGCTGGCGGTCCCACTGCTCTTCCGGGTCCTGCTCGTCGCCGGGATAGCGGGTGCTCACGTGACACCCGTCCGCCGGGGAAGGCCGGTGCCTGCGCCAGCTGGAAGCCTGCGGTCAGGCGTACCTGGCCCAGTCTTGTGCTCGGGCGTAGTCATCCGGTGCCTCCGGTGGGTAGCGAGTCTCGGTGGCGTCGTTGTCTCTTCCGACGGTAGCGGCTCCCTGCGCCCCCGAGGGCATCACAGGTGATCGTTTCGCCTCGTCCCCGCGGTCCGTGACCTCCCCGGAGGCGTCTTGCGGTGAGCTGCCCGGCGGGCCGGGCGGGTCGTCCGAGGGGTCGGACGGGGCGTCGCGGAGCCCACGCCGGATCGCCCGGGTGATCGCCGTCAGGACCAGGACGCCCAGCGCGGCAAAGATGATGACCAGCAGCGTGCTGCTCAGCTGGGTGGAATGCACGCTGAGCGACACCGGGCCGTTACCCAGTGGCCGGCCGTTCTTGCCGAGCAGGCGCAGCTTCATCATGGTGGTGCCGACCGCGTCGGACCGGACCGACATCCGGACGCTCTCGACCTGCCCGGCACCCACCGTGATCAGGCCGTGGGGCGGGGTGTACCCGACGACCCTGAGCCTGCTGCCGGGCGGCTCGGACGCCTGGAGCTGGACCCGGATGGCCTCCGGAAGCTCGTTGCCGATCGACACCGGCAGCGAGCCGGACGACCCGGCCAGAGTGACCAGCCCCGAGTTGATGATCTGGACCTTGCTGTCGACGCCGGACAGATAGTCCGCGACCCGGTCGAGCATGGCCGTGCCGTCCCGGGCGGCCTGCCCTCCGCCCCGCCAGGCGGACGACTCGGTGGCGGCCACTCCCTGGCTCAGCTGGCCCAGGTAACGCGGCGAAGGCTGGGCCAGGATGCTCTTGAACGACCGCACGTCGGCGCCGAGCTTCCCGACCCGCTTCAGGTAGGTGCCGGTCAGCTCGCGCGGGCTGACCTGGTTGTCGGGCGGTGCCTGGCGCGATGATGGGCTGGTGGACCCGGCTGAACCGGCCAGCGAGGCCAGGGTGTCCGGGGTGAGCCACGGCGTGCCGGTCGTCTCGCTGAGCAGCTCGCTGGCCAGGGCGGGCGGCGGGTCCCAGTCGCGGGGGGGCGCGACCACCACCGACTGCGCCGACCTGGGATCCCGCGCCTGCATCAGCGCGGTCTCGGCCAGGAAACGCTGGCTGACCGAGAAGGTGCTGCCGGGAGCCGAGGTGGCCGAGCCGAGCACGCTGGTGAGCGTGGAGTCGGCCAGCAGCACCTTCATCGTCGTCCCGGCCGCGGTCGGCGTGCTGGTCACCGCGTCGCCCGGGCTGGCCGACGCACCGGTGAGCGGCATCTCGGTGCTGGCCAGGATCGAGGTGCTGATCCCGGTGACCGCGAGGTTACCCAGCACGCCCGAGTCGGCCAGGCCGTCCGCAGGCCACGCGATCGAGTCCACCCGGCCGGACTGGCCCAGGAGCGAATCCGCGGCGGACCGGCCCTGGTCGTAAGCGCTGCGCAGGTCGCTGTCGAGACCCTGGTGGGTCAGGGCGGCCACGTCCACGTCGTCGTACGGGGTGGTGAACATCTGCTGGCCGGCGGCGGCCGCGCGCACCTCGGACAGCCACTGGGCCGCCGCCGCGCTGGCGTGATGGGCCACCCCACCGCGGCAGCTGGTACCGGTGCTCACCTGGTACCCGCGGGTCATGGTAGAGACGCTGGCCAGCAGCCCGGGGTCCACGGCCCAGGTCAGGTCCGCCCGCGGGTCGGCCGAACCCGTGCTGAGCAAAGTGCTGAGCCGGCCGCCCGGGGCCACGCTGCTGGCCAGGCTGTTACTGGTCAGCGCGGTGCAGACGCCCTGCTGGGGCGCATTGATCAGCGGCCAGACCCAGGCGATCCGCAGTGGGTGACGGACGCCGGCCGCGGCGGCGCCCGGCCAGTACGGCAGAAAGGTGTGCTCCACGCCGATAGTGGTTCCGGTCGCGTCTTCCGCCTGAACCGACAGCGGGTACACGCCGAACTGGTTGATGCCGATGCTGTTCACCGACAGGGACAGCTTCCACGGCGCGGAGGACCCGGGGGCCAGGCTGGTGGTGACCGCTGCCGCCTGGCCGACCACGGTGTCGGCGGCCAGCGTGCCCCGGGCGTAGGAGGCCAGGTCGGAGCGGGTGGGCAGGGAGGACGCCGACGACCGGAGCACCACCGACACATCCGGCAGCGCGGTACGCGTGGTGTTCGTGACCGTGCCGGTCACGGTCACCGTGCTGCCCGGCCGCGCCACCTGCGGGCTGATCGAGCCGATGACCACGGAGGCGGCCAGCCGGGAGGACGTTACGGTGGCTTCCCCCGCCCGGGCGGCCGGCGCGCACGTCAGCAGGCAGGCGCTGACCGCCGCGCAGAGGGCGGTTACGAGGGCGAGGGCGGCCGCGGCCCGGGGAGCGTGTCCGGGCGCGGCATGCTGACAAGGCACGCCAGGAATGTTATTGCCGTTTCCTGAAGAGAACCGGTGCGCTGGGTGATCGCCTGGCCTCCCGTGACAGTTGCCGCACGTCGATCGCTTCCTTTTCCCCGTTGGTCATCCGCTTCCCCCGTTGGCCCGCCGCGGCGGCCGCCGCCTGCCGGGTATCCTCGCTTTCCCTGACCCTGTTCAAGTCCATACCCTCGATGGCCGTGCCGAATTCCCCTTCCCCGCCTCTGGTGAGCCCCGTGAACCCGCTCAACGACGACCAGCGCCAGGCCGCCGCGGTCCTGCTGCGGCGAGTGTCGCCGATCGCCGACGACCTCGGGCGCCGGTTTGCCGGCCATGGATACGAGCTGGCCCTGGTCGGCGGCCCGGTCCGGGACGTGTTCCTGGGCCGCGAGCCAGGTGACCTGGACCTGACCACCGACGCCCCGCCGAGCGAGATCCTGCGGATCGTGGACGGGTGGGCGGACAAGGTGTGGACCGTGGGCATCGACTTCGGCACCGTGAGCCTGCGCAAGGACGACTCGATCCTGGAGGTCACCACCTACCGCAGTGAGGAGTACGTGCCCCGGTCACGCAAGCCGACGGTGCACTACGGCAC
>DASWVA010000366.1:0-2731 GCA_036401415.1 Streptosporangiaceae bacterium | reverse complement strand
CGCCGGCCGGGGTCAGCAGCCGGGCCGAGCGGATGCGCACCGCGCGCGGCCGGGGCGCTTCGGTGGCGGTCGCGGCCCCGGACTGGTGGGGCGCGATCGGCGAGACGGCGGCAGGCCCGGGTGGCGCGGCGGGTCCGGGTGGCGGCGCGGCGGGTGGCACGCTGGTCCGGGTGACGTTCTGGGCCGCCGAGCTGCGCCCGGTACTGGACGCGATCGACTCGGTGGCCGCGGACACCGGGGTGCAGCCCGTGGTGGGCGGGGCGGCGGGTGCGGGGGTGCTGTACACATCCCTGGCCGCCGACCAGGACCCCGAGCAGGTCGCGGTGTTCATCCGGGCGCTGCGGGCGGCCACCGGTCACGGCGGTGCGCACGGTGGCGGGGCGCTCGCGCGCGGCAGCGTGATCGTGCTCACCGCACCTGGGCTGGTGCGGGACGCGGTGGATCTGTGGGGGCCGGTGCCATCGCTGGCGCTGATGCGGGCGGTCAAGCAGCAGTTCGATCCGGGGAACCTGATGGCGCCGGGACGCGGCCCGGGAGGGATCTGAATGGACGACGGCAAGCTGCGCGATCTGGCCAGTGACTGCGTGCACTGCGGTTTCTGCCTGCCCGCCTGCCCCACCTATTCGCTGTGGGGCGAGGAGATGGACTCTCCCCGCGGCCGCATCCACCTGGTCACCCAGGTGCTGGACGGCGCCGAACTGAGCAGCGCGGCGGCCGAGCACTTCGACCGCTGCCTGGGCTGCATGGCGTGCATGACCGCCTGCCCGTCCGGGGTGCAGTACGACCGGCTGATCGAGGCCGCCCGGGCCTGGACCGACGACCCCGGGCACGCGCCGCCGGTGCCGCCGGAAGCGCACCTGCACGAGGTCGCCGGGGCGGACGGTACCACTGGGACGGCGGAGGCCGGAGGGGTGGCTGAGGTCGGCGGGACGGCTGAGGTCGGCGGGACGGCTGCGGCCGGGGTGGCTGCGGCCGGAGGGACTCCGGTCGGGGGTGGGCGGCACCGGCCGTGGCCGGACCGGGTCGCACGCGGGGTGATTTTCGCCCTCTTCCCTTATCCCCGGCGCCTGCGCGCGGTGACCGGGCCGCTGCGCCTGCTGCAGCGCACCGGGCTGGACCGGCTGGTGGCCCGGACCGGGCTGCCGGCCCGGGTGTCGCCAACCCTGGGCGCGGCCATGAACCTGGCCCCCCGGCCCGGGCCGCCGGTGCCGCGCGGCCGGCTGCCGGAGCGGGTCGCGGCCCGCGGCCCGCGCCGGGCGGTGGTGGGCATGCTCACCGGCTGCGTCCAGTCGGTGTTCTTCCCGCACGTCAACCTGGCTACCGCGCGGGTGCTGGCCGCCGAGGGCTGTGACGTGGTCATCCCCCGCGAGCAGGGCTGCTGCGGCGCACTGTCGCTGCACTCGGGCCGGGCCGGGGAAGCGGCGGGCCTGGCCCGGGCGGTGATCGAGACGTTCGAACGGGCCGGCGTGGAGGTGATCGTGATCAACTCAGCCGGGTGCGGTTCGGCCATGAAGGACTACGCCGAGCTGCTGGCGGACGACCCGGACTGGGCTGGCCGGGCCGCCGCGCTGAGCGCCAAGGTGCGGGACTTCTCCGAGTTCCTGGCCGAACTGTTCGAACGGGCGGGTGGCCCGGCGGCGCCGCGGCACCCGGTT
Source organism: Streptosporangiaceae bacterium (assembly GCA_036401415.1). Taxonomy (GTDB): domain Bacteria; phylum Actinomycetota; class Actinomycetes; order Streptosporangiales; family Streptosporangiaceae; genus Bog-532. Next base: position 1,076 of record DASWVA010000366.1, on the reverse strand, counting down.
GCGGCCCGCGCCGCGTACCACGATGCCTGTCACCTGGGGCACGCGCAGGGCATCACCGCGGCCCCGCGCCAGCTGCTGGGCCAGATCCCCGAACTGGAGCTGCGCGAGATCCCGGACGCCGGGATGTGCTGTGGCTCGGCGGGCGTTTACAACCTGCTCCAGCCGGAGGCGGCCGGCGAGCTGGGCCAGCGGAAGGCCGCGTCGGTGCTGGGCACGGGGGCGCAGCTGCTGATCTCGGCCAACCCGGGCTGCTCGCTGCAGATCGCGTCCGCGCTGCAGGCCCAGGGTGAGACCATCGCCATCGCGCACACCGCAGAGATCCTGGACGCCTCCATCCGCGGCGTCCCCGCCCCCCGCCCGGTGGGCAGACCCGATGCGGGAGGACTTTAGGGCTGTATCTGCACCAAAGTCTTCCCAACTACCGGGGCCTGGGGCGGGTGGGGCGGGTGGGGCGGGTGACTACCTTGGAGACCAGGCCGTAGTCGACGGCTTGGGCTGCAGTCAGCAGCAGGCGGGCGCGGGCGGCGGTCCGGATCTCCTCGACCTCGCGCCCGGTGATCTCGGCCAGCCGCTCGTACACGACGCCGGTCATGGCGCGGGTCTGCTCCTCTTGGGCCGCGACCGCATCCACCGTGCCGCTGAACTCGGCGGTCGGCTCGGTCAGCGCGAACAGGGCGTTGGGATAGGCGGCTCGCTGCGGGCAGGCCGCGAGCACACCGAGCCCCGCTCCCGTCGTCCGGCCGGACAGACGGGCCTGGACCGGCACCCCCACGGTGTCGAGCACGCCCATCACGGTGACTGCGGCGGTCAGGTCGGCCGTGAGACTCTGGACTTCGAGCTGGATCGGGCCGTCGGCCTCGGCGTCCAGGGTCAGCAGCTGCGCGCACAGCCGGGTGGCGGCGTCGTCGGTGAGGTGGCCGTGGGCCAGCACGATGCGCCGGCGCAGCAGTGATTCGTACACGCTGGGGGGCTCCGGCGGCTGAAGCCACAGCTGGGTGCGCACCGGGCCGGGTACCGTCTCCGGCTCGGGTGGCCCGGGGAACGGGTGAGGGCCAGGCGTCAAAGGGGGGCCGCCG
>DASWVA010000365.1:0-2973 GCA_036401415.1 Streptosporangiaceae bacterium | reverse complement strand
TCGCCGTGGCCGACTCCGAGGGCCCGGACGCCATCACCATGCGGCGCATCGCGCGTGAGCTCAGCGCCGGGGCGATGTCGCTGTACTGGCACGTTTCCTCCAAGCAGGAACTGCTCGACCTGATGCTGGACGCCATTCAGGGCGAGATGGCGGTCCCGGTGCCGACCGGGGATCTGCGCGCTGACCTGCGCGCGATGGCGTACGGCTGGCGGCAGTCGCTCGACCGGCACCGCTGGGTCATGCCGTTCATGGGCGGACGGCCGCCGATGGGGCCCCGGGCGCTGGGGAACGTCGAGCGGGCGCTGGCGCTGTTCGCCCCCCGCCAGGTCGGCAGCGCCACGATGATGACCGTGCTGATGTCGGTCCAGACATACGTGATGGGGGCCGTGCTGCGGGAGCAGCAGGAAGTGCGCAACCAGCAGGATCAGGACCTGATCCAGGAGCGGTACGGCCTCACCGCAGAGGAGATGCACAAGATCATCGGCGAGTACATCGGCCGGGTCCGGGAGTCCGGCCGGTACCCCCACCTCACCGCCATGATGGACGCGGGCGTGGACCCCGACGCGATCGAGACCCAGGACGAGCGGTTCGAGTTCGGCCTGGCCTGCCTGCTCGACGGCATCATGAACCGGATGTGCTAGCCGGGGTCAAAGCCCCCGGCCGGCGGTGTCTCTTGCGTGCAGACCGCTGCGGGGCTGACACTTGACGGTATGGGCAGTGTCTTGCTCTGGGTATTCGCCCTGCTCCTCCCCACCCTGGCCGGGGGCGCGGTGCTGGTCGTCGTGCGCGGCTGGCGCCGGGCGGACCGTGCGGCCCGGCGGTTGCGGGCGGACCGGGCGCCAGCGGAGCCGGTGGCGCAGGTCGAAGCGCGGCTGCGGCGGCTCCGGGCCGAGCTCGAAGCGATGGAGAACCAGCCTGGTGGCACGGCCAAACGGCACAAGATGACGGCGGTCCGCGGGGCCTACCTCGACATCCTGGCCAGTGCCTGTGACCGGTTCAGCGTCCCGCCGCCGGCCGGCGGCGACCAGGCCCGGCAGGCCGAGATCTACCGGGCCGAGGTCGCCCTCCGCGAGCATGGCCTGGACGTCAGAGAAGCGGCAGTGCACTAGGTGCGCGCCGCAGCCGGGCGAGCCGGCGCCCGGCCGGGCCGCGCGACCCGGATCCTGGCCGTCTCCGACGAGGTGGCCGAGGGCCTGCTGGCCGATCCCGGCCTGGGGCGGTCGGCGCGGTTCATCGTGGCCTGCGGGGACCTGCCCGCGGACTACCTCAGGGCGCTGATGAACGCACTCGACCTGCCGCTGGTGTTCGTGCCCGGCAACCACGACCCGGACCAGTCCGGCTACCGGGTCACCAGGTCCGGGCTGATCACCCGGGCCGGCTTCCCGGCCCGGCCGCCATGGCCGCCCGGCGCGGTCAACGCCGACGGGCGGGTGGTCGACGTGGCTGGGGTGCGGATCGCCGGCCTGGGCGGCTGCCGGCGCTACCGCGACGGGCCCAACCAGTACACCGAGCGGCAGCAGGCCCAGCGGGCGCGGGCGCTGCGGCGCCGGGCGGCCTGGCGGTACTGGCGCGACCACCGCCGGGTGGACCTGCTGCTCACCCACGCCCCGCCGCGCGGTGTCGGCGACGGCGACGACGCTCCCCACCGCGGGTTCGACTGCTATCACGCGCTGACCGCCGCCCTGGGGCCGTCCCTCCTGCTGCACGGGCACGTGCACCCGTACGGTGCGGCGACGCCGCCGCTGACGCTCGGCCGCACCGTGGTCCGCAACGTCACCGGCTGGCACCTGCTCGACCTGGGTGCCGGGCCGGACCAGCTGAGCCCCGGCGCCGGGCCGGGCGAGCTGAGTCCCGGCGCGCCGCCGGCCGCCCCGCTCCCGGGACACCACCGTGCCTGCTGAAACCGGTTTCCCCCGGGCCGACGTGGAGAACGATTTCCTGCGTGTCCGCCGCCGCCAGGTGATCGCCCGGCTGGCCGGCCGGCTGCGCCGCGGCCCGGACGACATCACCGTCATCCTGCCGTACGACGAGGTCATCGCGGCGCTCGGCTTCCGCGGTGAGCAGCGCCTGGGCCTGCGCACGATCAAACTGGACGCGGTGGTGGGCACCGTGGACTCCCGGCGGGACTTCGACCGCCGGTTCCGGCCCACCACGGGCCGGGTCCGCGAGCGGTGGGAGCGGCTGGCCCTGGCTCAGCGGCGCGGCGAAGCCATCCCGCCCATCGACGTGTACCAGGTGGGCAACCTCTACTTCGTCCAGGACGGCCATCACCGGGTGTCGATCGCCATGGCCACCCGGCAGCGGACCATCGACGCCAACGTGACCCAGGTCCTGACCGACCTCCCCGCCGATGGCATCCGCGGCCGCGGTGACCTGGTGATGAAGAGCTACCAGCGGATCTTCAAGGCCCGGGTGCCGCTCCCGAAGGCCGACTACGCCAGGCTCACCTGCATCGATCCCTGGTCCTACGCCGAGCTGGGCGAGAACGTCGAAGCCTGGGGTTACCGGTACATGCAGGCCGAGCGACAGTACTTCAACCGGGAGCAGATCGCCGGGAGCTGGTTCACCGAGGAGTTCGTGCCGGTGGTGCGGATGCTGCACGCCGCCGACCTGATCGGGGCGGGCACGGATGCCGAAGCGTACCTGCGGGTCGCCAGCCAGCGGTACCGCCTCATGCGCACCCACGAATGGAACGACGAGGTCATCGAACGCCTGCGCCGGGAACCCGGATAGCTCCGGGTCCCCGGCGGCGGTTCACGCCCAGCCCGGGCGGGTAATCAGGCGACCCCGGTACCCGGGCCGGCCGGAGCGTCCGACTCAGTGGCGCCCGATGGGCCGGCCGGAGCGTCCGTGTCCCGCGGGCGGTCAGCGGCCGTACTGGCCGTCGCCCCGCCACCCCGCACGGTGCTGTCGGCGTCGTCGTCCAGCGTGATGTTGGCTCCCGTGACCGGGTTGAAGACGTGCATGGCCCGC
>DASWVA010000364.1:0-3135 GCA_036401415.1 Streptosporangiaceae bacterium | reverse complement strand
GCGGAGGTCGCTGCTGGCCACGGCCACGGCTGCGGCGGCGACCGTGCTGGCCACGACCGGGCTCGTCACCGGCGCGCTGGTGGCCGGGGGTGCGGCCCCGGCGTCGGCGGCCTCGCTGCCGTGTGACATCTACGGGTCGGGGGGTACGCCGTGCGTGGCGGCGCACAGCACCACGCGCGCCCTGTACGCGTCCTACGACGGGCCGCTGTACCAGGTCAAACGCTCCTCCGACGGCGCCACCGCGAACATCTCACCGCTGAACGCCGGCGGGGTGGCCAACGCCGCCGCCCAGGACTCGTTCTGCGCCGGCACGACCTGCGTCATCAGCGAGATCTACGACCAGTCCGGACACGGCAACAACCTCACCGACGCCCCCGCGGGCGGTGCGGCCGGCGGCCCGGATGCGCTGGCCAGCGCGACCGCGGCCCCGGTCACAGTGGGCGGCCACGAGGCCTACGGCGTCTACGTGGCGGCGGGCACCGGGTACCGGGACGACCACACCTCCGGCATCGCCACCGGGGATGCGGCCGAAGGCGAGTACGCGATCTTCGACGGCACGCACTACAACGGCGGCTGCTGCTTCGACTACGGCAACGCCGAGACCAGCAACGACGACACCGGCAACGGCCACATGGAGGCTATCTACTTCGGGAACATCAAGGTCTGGGGCTACGGCACCGGCAACGGCCCGTGGATCATGGCCGACATGGAGAACGGCCTCTACTCCGGGGTCAACGCGGGTTACAACTCGGGCGACCCGACCATCGCCGACCGGTTCACCACCGCCATGATCGAGGGGGAGCCGAACCAGTGGGCCATCCTGGGCGGCAACGCCCAGTCCGGCGGCGTGTCAACCTTCTACAGCGGCCCGCGGCCCAACGTGTCCGGCTACAACCCGATGCACAAGGAAGGCGCGATCATCCTCGGCATCGGCGGCGACAACAGCAAAGGCTCGGCCGGCACCTTCTACGAAGGCGTGATGACCTCGGGTTACCCGTCGGCGGCGACCGAGAACTCGGTCCAGGCCAGCATCGTCGCGGCCGGCTACGCCCCCTACTCCGGCGGCGGCACCGGGGCGACCGGGCAGATCGTGGCCGGTGACGACGGCGCCAAGTGCGTGGACAACAACAACGCCAGCGGCAGCAACGGCAACAAGGTCCAGATGTGGGACTGTGACACTAACACCGGCGCCCAGGACTGGACCGTGAACAGTAACGGCACGCTGACCATCGACGGCGGCTGCATGGACATCACCGGCGCCAACTACGCCAACAGCACCCTGGTCGAGTGGTGGACCTGCAACGGCGGCGCCAACCAGCAGTGGACCGCATCCAACGGCGAACTGGTCAACCCGGCGTCCGGCAAGTGCCTGGATGACCCCGCGTCGAACGTCACCAACGGAACCCAGCTGATCCTCTACACCTGCAACGGCGGCAGCAACCAGAAGTGGACCCTGCCCTAACCGGGATTCGTGCCCGGGGGCCGGCCGCGCCGTGCGCGGGCCCCGGTCCCCGGGCCCCAGTTCTTCTCCGGGGCGTCCCCGCCGGCTGGCGGTGGCGCCCCGGCTTGCGTGCCGCGCCGGCTGATAGCACCGCCGCGCCGGCTGACAACGCCGCCGCCCGGTACCGGACCGCCGCCGGCTGACAACGCCGCCGCCGGGTACCGGACCGCCGCTGGGGCTCATGCGGATCAGCGGGCGCAGCGGTACCATCGAGGCAGCGGCAGACACGCCTGCCCGCTCCGAACCGGGTGGCACCCACGCTGGGCCTGGTGACGAGGACAAGGGTTTCCAACTCGCGTGATCACCCCGGGCTGTGTCAACGACTTCCTGGCGGGGTGCGTGGGGCCCGGCCGGAGAGATCTGTCGTGACCAGAGACCGTGCCCGTAAGAAGGCCATCCGGGCCCGCATGACCACCGGCGGCGAGCCGTACAGTGTCGCCGCCCGCCGCCTGGCCGCCGCCGAGCCCGAACCCATCGAGCCCGAACCCATCGAGCCCGAACCCGCCGGGCCCGAACCCGCCGGGCCGGACACCGCCGTGATCGCCGCCTGCGTGCGGCGGACGCTGGCGGCACCGAGCGTCCGGGTCAGCTCGCGCCTCGACCTGGAACTGCCCGGCACCACCGACGACGACCGGCGCCAGGCCCGCGGACTGCGCGGGCTGGTCCGCAGCGGCCTCGGCACCTTGTTCAACCCGTTCCTGCACTCCAGCCACGAAGGCTTCGCCGAGCCGGCCGCCCAGCGCTACCTGGTCGCGCACCGGGCCCACGCCGAACTGTTCGCGGACGGCCGGCTCTACCGCGGGCGCCCGGGCCGCCCGCTGGCCACCCTGACCCCGGACCGGCCCGGCGACGGCGAGGACGTCGACCGCAACCTGCTCTGGCCGCTGTGGGCCCTGGCCGGGGCGACCGCCGCCACGTTCGAGGACACCGGCACCTTGCGGGACGCGCCATGCCGCCGCTATCTGGTCCAGGCCGACCTGGACCAGGCGGCCGCCGAGGTCCAGGCCGGTGGTGACTGGCCGGTCCGCTTCGTCAAGCCGCCGGGGCCAATGCACCTCCCGGAGTTCATGGTCTGGGTCGACGGCCGGTACGTCCGGCGGGTTCGCTTCGCCAAGCAGGCCGACCACGACATCAGCCCCGGCCTGACCGGCTACGGCAGCCTGTCTCACCTCGAACTATGGGACTTTGGCGTGTCAACGGCTCACCTGGACTGGTCCCGCCTGCCCGAGTTGGTGATTTCGTCCAGCTTCACGTAGTCGATGCCGACCATGCCGCCGCAGTTGTAATTGTTCTGCCGGGCGGAAGATTCGGCGATCTGATCGGCCCGGTATCCGGTGCCCTCGATCCGGATGTCCTGGGCCACGGCCTGCCTGGAGATACCGGGGGTGACGTAGATGCCGAACTTCAGCCCCAGCCGGTGCACGTAGCCGGCCAGTGCCGCGATGCCGTTCGCGCCGCCGGGACCGTCAGGCTGGTATGGGCGCGGTCAACACCCGCAGCAGGCGTGCGGCTTCCCCGGTCACCGCCTCGCGGGCGGGACCGAGGTACTTGCGGGAGTCCACCAGGTCCGGCCGGGCCGCCAGCACGTCCCGGACCGCCGCGGTGAACACCGAAACCAGGTGGGTGGAAATGTT
>DASWVA010000363.1:0-2221 GCA_036401415.1 Streptosporangiaceae bacterium | reverse complement strand
AGGGCGGCCAGCACGGTCATGGCCACGGTGACCGCGGCCGCCACCGCCACCCCGTTCATCAGCGGCTGGCGCAGCACGAACAGCCCCATCATGCCGATAGCGACGGTGGTGCCTGCGGTGAGCACCGACCGGCCCGCGGTCTGCATCGCCCCGGTCGCCGCGTCCTGGGGGCCACGCCGTCCCGGAGGAACTCGCGGAACCGGGTCACGACGAACAGGGCGTAGTCGACCCCGAGCCCGATCATCGACGCGATGATCGGCGAGAACGACGGGGCCGGGAACACATGCCCGAGCAACGCGATCAGGGCCAGGCCGGAGCCGATGCCGATGCCGTCCGACGACCCGCCGTACGGGGTCTCGGCCTGGTCGACGACGTCCCCGCCCAGGCTGAACGTCACGCCGTGACCCGACGCCGCCCGTGCGTCGTTCATCACCGCCGTCACCTCGTTACCGCAAATGGCGGTGGACGGCACGCCGAACTGCACGGACGCGAACGCGATGTGCCCGTCCCGCGACACCTGCCCCGGCGTGGTGTAGGGGCAGTCACCACGAGTCAGGCCACCCAGGCCGCCAGGCTGAGCCAGCGATGGCAGTTGCCGGGCGACCGCCGCCGGGTGGTGTACTGCGCCCGGAGTAGCGTTCGCATGCGTGGACGCCCCGAACGTACTTCGCGAGGACCTGCCGCTGCCCGTGTGCGTACTCCGGGCCAGTGCCCTGGCGCGCAACCTGGTCCGGTTCCAGCAGTTCAGCGAGGCGGCCGGGGTACTGCTGTGCCCGCACGCCAAGACCACGATGGCCCCGGCGCTGTTCCGGCGGCAGCTGGCCGCGGGCAGCTGGGGCCTGACCTTCGCCACCGGGGCGCAGGTGCGCGCGGCCCGGGCGCACGGGGTGGCGCGGATCTTCTACGCCAACGAGCTGGTCGGCGCGGCGGACATCCGCTACGTGTGCGCCGAGCTGCGGCGCGATCCGGGGTTCGGGTTCTACTGCCTGGCCGACTCGGTGGCCGGCGTCCGGCTGCTGGCCAGGCGGGTCGCCGCGGAAAGCCCCGGCCGTCCGGTCAACGTCCTGGTCGAGGGCGGCCTGGCCGGGGCCCGGTGCGGGGTCAGGGACGTGGCCACCGCGGTGGAGGTGGCGCAGGCGGTCCGCGCCGCCGCCCCGCACCTGGCCCTGGCCGGGGTGGAAGGCTTCGAGGGGCTGGCCCGGGCCCGCGACGGCGGTGACCGGGAGCCGGTGGTCCGGGAGTTCCTGGCCTTCCTGGCCCGGATCGCCGCCGCGCTGGACGAGCGCGACCTGTTCGACGTCCCCGAGGTGCTGCTGACCGCGGGTGGCTCGGCGCTGTTCGACCTGGTGGTCGACGTGCTGACCCGGGTCCGGCTCAGCCGCCCGGCCCGGGTGATGCTGCGCAGCGGGTGTTACCTGAGTGAGGACTGGGGCCTGTACGCCCGGGCCCTGTCCGAGCTGCACGCCCGCACCGGGTCGTCCGCGCCCGACCTGGAGCCGGCCCTGGAGGTGTGGGCCCAGGTCCTCTCGGTGCCCGAGCCCGGCCTGGTCATCCTGAACGCGGGCCGCCGGGACTTCGGCCAGGACGCCGGCAACCCGGTCGCGCTGGCCCACGTCCGGCGGGGCACCGCCGGGCCCCGCCCGCTGCGCGACGCCGGCTGGGTCATGGCCGCGGTCAGCGACCAGCACGCGCACATGGCCGTGCCCGCGGGTCACGGCGTCGCCGTCGGTGACCTGGTAGCCCTGGGCCCGTCGCACCCGTGTACCACGTTCGACAAGTGGCGCACCGTCCACCTGGTCGACGACGTCTACACCGTCGTCGAGGAGATCCCCACGTTCTTCTGATTGAGTGGGGCCATGGTGACCCAGACGACACAGCGCACCGTGTCCACCCCGGACGGCCGGGTCCTGGCGGTGGAAGAGGCCGGCGACCCGGACGGCCTGCCGGTACTGGTGCACAACGGAACCCCGAACTCCCGCCACCTGTACGGGCCCACCGTGGCCGACGCCGGCGCACGTGGCCTGCGGATCATCGGCTACGACCGGCCGGGGTACGGCGGCTCCAGCCCGCAGCCGGGCCGGACCGTGGCCAGCTGCGCCGCCGACGTGCGGGCCATCTGCGCCGCGCTCGGCATCGGCCGCCTGGTCACCTGGGGCATCTCCGGCGGCGGCCCGCACCTGCTGGCCACCGCGGCCCTGCTGCCCGACCTGGTCGCCGCGGC
>DASWVA010000362.1:0-5181 GCA_036401415.1 Streptosporangiaceae bacterium | reverse complement strand
ACTTCCTGCTCGAGCTGCGGATCGAGCAGGGCATGATCGGCCGGGAACGGGCCACTCAGGAGCTGCTGGCCTGGGCGGAGGCGGAAGGGCGGTCCGGGCCGCCGGAGGCGCCCGCGGCCGGCTCCTGACGGGAGCGGCCCGTACCGTACCGGGCGTACCCCAGGGCGGTGAGCAGGTAGCCGGCCACGGTCACCGCGATGAGCGGGTAGGACCGGCCGTCGGCGCCGATGATCGCCGCCCCGGCCACCGCCCCGGCCACGAAGACGCCGTTGAACATCATGTCGTAGAGGGCGAAGGCCCGGCCCCGGTAGGTGTCGCTGGTCTGTTCCTGGATGATCGTGGTGGCCGAGATGGCGATGCCCTGCCCGGTGAGCCCGAGCACGAACCCGATGAGCAGGAACGGCAGCTGGCGGAACGTGGCGCCCAGCGTCATGACCAGTCCTGAGGCGGCCAGCAGGACGGTGATCCAGGTGGGCTTGGACAGCCGCCGGGTGACCACGGGCGAGATGACCGCCGCGAGCCCGTAGCCGGCCGCGGTCACCACCACGACCAGGGTGAAGTGGCTCAGGGCGGCGTTGCCGTCGCCACCGGGGTAGAAGTGGTTCCGGTACAGCAGGATGGACATCAGGAACACGATCCCGAACAGCACCCGGTACCCGCCGACGGCGCCCAGTGCCCCGGCCGGCCCCGGTCGCCGGGTCAGGTACCGCACCCCCGCGGCCAGGCCGCGCAGCACGTCCCGCAGTTCGGCGGGCAGCGACCCCGGCCCGGTGCCGGGTTCGTGCACCGGGCCGAGCAGGTCCCGGCTCATGGCCGCCGCGGCCAGCCCGGCCAGCAGGTAGCCGCACGCGGCCACCAGCATGATCACCGCCGCGCTGCCGGTCCCGCCGCCGAGCAGCAGCCGGATGCCGATTCCCGCCACCCCGGCCACCGTGGTTACGATGCCGCCGATCGTGGGGGCGACCGAGTTGGCCATGACCAGCTTGTCGTCCGGCACCACGTGCGGGAGGGCGGCGGACAGCGAAGCCAGGAAGAACCGGTTCACGCCCAGCGCGGCCAGCGCACTCACGTACACCGGGACCCCGAGCTCGCCCGAGCCGACGAGCAGCGCCGTGATCGCCACCAGCACCGCCCGCACCAGCGCCGATACCAGCAGGATCTGCCGACGTGACCAGCGGTCGATGAACACCCCGGCGAACGGGCCGATGAACGAGTACGGCAGGTACAGCACGGCGAACGCCGCGGCCGCGGCGGCGGGGTCCGGGTAGGTCGTCGCGGAGAAGAACACGTAGGCGCCGAACCCGGCCGTGTAGATGCCGTCGCCGGCCTGTGAGATCAGCCGGGTGGCGAATAGGCGGCGGAAGCCCGGCTCGCCGAGCACCGACCGCAGGTCCGCGGTGAACGGGGATTGCTGAGCTCGCGGGACCGCGGGCGAAGGCATCAGCCCAGCCTACGGTGCTCCCGCGGACCCGAAACGGCCGCCGGAGGGCACGTGCCCTCCGGCGGCCGCTCGCTACGCGCGCCGGACCGCCGGCTCAGCGCTCCACTTCGCCGCGGATGAACTTCTCCACCAGGTCACGGCAGACATCGTCGCCGAACTGCTCCGGCGGCGACTTCATGAAGTACGAGGACGCTGAGGTGATCGGGCCGCCGATACCGCGGTCCATGGCGATCTTCGCGGCCCGGAGGGCATCGATGATCACCCCGGCCGAGTTGGGCGAGTCCCAGACCTCCAGCTTGTACTCCAGGCTGAGCGGCACGTCGCCGAAGGCCCGGCCCTCGAGCCGGACGAAGGCCAGCTTGCGGTCATCCAGCCAGGGCACGTGGTCCGACGGCCCGATGTGCACGTCCGCGCCCGCCATCTCGTGCGGGATCTGGGAGGTGACGGACTGGGTCTTGGAGATCTTCTTGGACTTGAGCCGGGTGCGCTCGAGCATGTTCTTGAAGTCCATGTTGCCGCCGACGTTGAGCTGGTAGGTGCGCAGCAGCTCGACGCCGCGGTCCTCGAACAGCTTGGCCAGCACCCGGTGCGTGATCGTGGCGCCGACCTGCGACTTGATGTCATCACCGACGATCGGCACCCCGGCCGCGGCGAACTTGGCCGCCCACTCCGGGTTGGAGGCGATGAACACCGGCAGCGCGTTGACGAACCCGACGCCCGCGTCGATCGCGCACTGGGCGTAGTAACGGTCCGCCTGCTCCGAGCCGACCGGCAGGTAGCTGACCATCACGTCGGCGCGGGCCTCACGCAGTGCGGCGACCACGTCCACGGCCGGGTCGTCCGACTCGGTGATGATGTCGCGGTAGTACTCGCCCAGGCCGTCGAAGGTCGGGCCGCGCTGGACGGTCACACCCGTCGGCGGCACGTCCGCGATCTTGATGGTGTTGTTCTCGCTGGCGTTGATCGCGTCGGCCACGTCCACGCCGACCTTCTTGGCGTCCACGTCGAACGCGGCGACCACTTCCACGTCCCGCACGTGGTACGGGCCGAACCTGACGTGCATGAGCCCAGGCACCCGGCTGCTGTCGTCGGCGTCCTTGTAGTACTCAAGGCCCTGAACGAGGGAACTAGCGCAGTTGCCCACGCCCACAATGGCCACACGTACCGAACCCATCAGGATGACTCCTTCTTGTCCTTGCTCATGCGTTGTAGTTGCTCTTGCTGCCGTTCTGTAGCAATCAGCTCATTCAGCCAGCGGACTTCCCGCTCCACCGACTCCAGGCCGTGCCGCTGCAGCTCGAGGGTGTAGCTGTCGACCCGTTCCCGGGTCCGGGCGAAGGCCGCGCGGACACCCTCCATCCGTTCCTCCAGCCGGCTGCGGCGGCCCTCCAGGATGCGCAGCCGGACGTCGGCGCGGGTCTGCCCGAAGAAGGCGAAATGGACTCCGAAGCCGTCGTCGTCCCACGAATTCGGGCCTGCCTCACTGAGCAGCTCGTGCAGCCGGTCCTTGCCTTCCGCGGTGAGCCGGTAGACGATCCGGGACCGGCGGCTCGTCCTGGGCCCGGGATCGGGGTCTTCCTCGGCGATCAGGCCCCGGGTCAGCAGATCCTTCAGGCACGGATACAGCGACCCGTACGAGAACGCGTGGAACGCTCCCAGCACCGCGCTGAGCCGCTTACGCAGCTCATAGCCGTGCATCGGCGACCCGTCCAGGAGCCCGAGCACCGCCAGCTCCAGGACGCCGGATCGCTTACCCGTCACGTTCCACCCCCGGCCTGCCGGCGAGCCCCCGCCGCCCGCTGAACGCTGACCCTGGTCTGGATCAGATACTGACGTTCTGATGTATCAGCGCGATGCCTCGCATCGATGTATCGAGCCGATACATCAGAAGGATATAGACCGGCCCGGGATGACGCAAGCGGGGGCAAATCCGGGCTCGGCGCGGCCCGAGATGGCGTCGTACCCTGTGGGTCATGAGGACGAGGCGTTCCGTCGTCGACTACGGGCTGGCCCGCCGGGCCACGATCGCGTCGGTGTACGCCGGTCGCACCACGGTGACCGACGTGTGTGACGCTCATCCCTACCTGAAGCGGGCGGCCAGGTTCCACGGGGAGCCGACCGAAATCCGCTGCCCCATCTGCCGGAAGGCCAAGCTGACGCACGTCACCTACGTGTACGGGGATGAGCTGGGGCAGTACGCGGGCCGCGTGAAACGCGGACCGGAGCTGGCCGAGATGGCCGCTGAATACGGCGAATTCCGGGTTTATGTGGTCGAAGTCTGCCAAAATTGCGGCTGGAACCACCTGGCGACGTCCTACGTTCTTGGCACGGGTGAACCGCGCACCCGGCGGGCCAGAAGCGGACCGTGAGCGTAATTGATCCGTCAGCGGGCTGACACCGGGGCCCGGCCCCGGACGAAGCTATTGTGAGCCGCGGCCCGGAACACCTCGTGGGTCACAGGAGTAACGCGAAATTCGAGAAGTCACAGGAAGTGCACCGGAAGGCACGTTGGATCGCGACGGCGCGATAGGGCGGACGTGCCAGCGGCAGCAGACGCCCGTGAGTACGTTTAGCTCTCGGCGGTGCTGCCTGGCCGCTTTCCTCCCAGCCGACAGCGAGGATGTGTGAGCAGCAGAGACGTCAGCGGGTACAGCGGGTCACAGCCGGGCGACGGCTGGGATCGCATCCAGGCGCGGCCGGACCGGCCGGGACCCCGAGATGCCGCGCGCGGGTACCGCCCGGACCCCCGTCCCGGCGCCGGGTCCCCGGCCGACGCGGAGTCCTACGCCGGGCGGCGGCGCCGGGATGACGGCTATCCGCAGCAGCGGACCGCCGGTGACCCGCCCCGCAGGCCGCGACTGGTGCTCCATGAGGACCAGGCTCAACTGGCTGGCGAGCGCCCGCGAACGGCCGGTGACCGGTACGAGCCGCACCGGGCCGCCCCGCGGCCGGATCGCGGGCCGGCCTCCCAGGCGACCCAGAACTTCTCCGGGCCGGGCCGGGACGGCTACCGGCCCGCCCGGCCGGTGGCTCAGCCCGCGGGTTACGGCCGCGGGTCACAGCGCCCCGGTCCGGCAGGTCATGGTCCTGGCGGTCGTGGCCCGGGTGGCAGCCATGGCGGTGGCCGCGGCGGCGGCTCCGGCGGCACCGGCACCGGCCCCCGCCCGGTCAAGGTCCAGGGCAGCTGGTGGCGTCGCTGGACGTGGAAGAAGGCCGCCGGGGTGTCCGTGGCCGGCCTCGGGGTCTTGATCCTGCTCGCCGTGGCCGGGGTCAGTTACGCCTACGCGACGACGACCGTGCCGACCGACGCCTCCCAGGCCGCGACCCAGCAGCAGTCCACCGTCTACTTCAGCGACGGTAAGACCGTGGCGGGCACGCTCGGCACGACCGACCGCCAGTTGCTGGCCTACAACCAGATCTCGCCGTACATGCGAGCGGCGGTGGTCGCCGCGGAGGACCGCAGCTTCTACACCGGGGGCGGCGTCTCCCCCCGGGGCATCGTCCGGGCCGCGTACGAGGATGTGTTCAACAGCGGCGGCAGCAACGGCTCCCTGCAGGGTGGCTCGACCATCACCCAGGAATTCGTCCGCAACTACTACGCCAACATCGGGACCCAGCAGACCGCCACCCGCAAGATGAGGGAGATCTTCGTCGCGCTCAAGGTGGCCAAGGAGAAGTCCAAGGCCTGGATCCTGACCAACTACCTGAACACGATCTACCTCGGCGACGGGGCTTACGGG
>DASWVA010000361.1:0-3780 GCA_036401415.1 Streptosporangiaceae bacterium | reverse complement strand
GGCTTCGGCCAGCGCGGGACTCGATCAGGACATGCCGGGCAACGACGGTTACTACGGCGGCGCGCTGAGCAGCGCGGTGTCCTCCGGCCAGGTCAGCACGGCCCAGCTGAACGCGCTGGTCACGCCGATCCTGACCGAGATGTTCGCGTTCGGGCTGTTCGACGAGCCGCCCACCGGGTCCCCGGCCCAGACCGCCACCAGCGCCGCGCACGTGACCGACGCGGCGCAGCTGGCGCAGGAGGGCACCGTGCTGCTGAAGAACAGCGGCAGCGTGCTCCCGCTGACCAGCGCGGACAAGTCGGTGGCGGTGATCGGCACGGACGCCTCGTCCAGCCCGCTGACCGCGGGCGGCGGCAGCGCCGGGGTCAACTCCAGCGGGACCGTGACCCCCCTGCAGGGCATCCAGTCGGCCGCGCCCAGCGGGGTCAGCGTCAGCTACAACGACGGCTCGTCGGCCAGTTCGGCGGCGTCGGCCGCGGCCGCGGCGTCGGTGGCGGTGGTGTTCGTGTCCAACGGCGAGTCCGAGGGCAGCGACCTGTCCAGCATCGACCTGCCCAGCTCGGAGAACAGCCTGATCTCGGCGGTGGCCGCGGCCAATCCGCACACGGTCGTGGTGCTCAACACGGGGTCCGCGGTGACCATGCCGTGGCTGTCCTCGGTGGCCGGGGTGCTCGAAGCCTGGTACCCGGGCCAGCAGGACGGCACCGCGATCGCGTCCCTGCTGTTCGGGAACACTGACCCGTCCGGGCACCTGCCGGTGACGTTCCCGCAGTCGCTGTCCCAGGTGCCGGCCAGCACGGCCGCGCAGTGGCCCGGGCAGAACGGCACCGTGCAGTACTCCGAGGGCATCGACGTCGGCTACCGCTGGTACGACGCCAAGGGCCTGACCCCGCTGTTCCCGTTCGGGTACGGGCTGTCCTACACCACCTTCGCGTTCAGCAACCTGCAGGCCGGGTCGCTGAGCGCGGGTGGGGCGGCCACGGTGACCGCCACCGTGACCAACACCGGGTCGCGGGCGGGAGCGGACGTGGCCCAGCTGTACGTGACCGACCCGGCGTCGGCCGGGCAGCCACCGCGCCAGCTGGAGGGCTTCAGCCGGGTCAGCCTGGCCCCCGGGGCCAGCCAGACGGTGACGTTCCCGCTGGCCCAGCGCAACCTGCAGTACTGGGACACCGGCAGCAACACCTGGGCCACCGCCACCGGCAACTACGGGATCTCGGTCGGTGACTCCGACGGGCACCTGCCGCTGACCGGGACGCTGGCGGTCAGCTCAGCCCAGCTCGGTCAGCCGGTGACCGTGACCAGCCCGGGACCGCAGGAGAACATCGCCGGCACCACCGTGTCCGTACCCGTCACGGCCAGCGACAGCACCAGCGGCCAGTCGCTGACGTTCAGCGCGGCCGGCCTGCCCGCCGGGACCTCCATTTCCGGCTCCGGCACCATCACCGGGACGCCCAGCACGGCCGGGACGTCCACGGTCACCGTGACCGCCAGGGACGGGAACGGCGCGTCCGCGTCCACCTCGTTCGTCTGGACGGTCGCGCCGTCCGGCTCGGGCATCGCGACCACGCCGCTGGTCGGCGAGGGCGGACTCTGCCTGGACGTGACCGGGGACAGCAACACCGACGGCACCAAGGTCGAGATCTACACCTGCAACGGCACCAACGGCCAGCAGTGGACGGAGGAGGCCAACGGCACCGTGCATTCGGACGGCAAGTGCCTCGACGTGACCAGCGGCGGGACGGCCAATGGCACCCTGGCCGACCTCTACACCTGCAACGGGACCGGCGCCCAGGTCTGGCAGCCGCAGACGGACGGGGCGCTGCTGAACCCGCAGTCCGGCAAGTGCCTCGACGATCCGGGCTCTTCGACCACCAACGGCACCCAGGTCCAGATCTACACGTGCTCGGGCGCGGCCAACCAGTCCTGGCTCCCGCCGGCCAGCAGCGGGCCCACCTCCGCGACCGGTGCGATCACCGGGTACAGCAGCCTGTGCCTGGACGTGCGCAGCGCCAGCAACGCGGACGGCACGCCGGTTCAGGTCTACACCTGCAACGGCACCAGCGCGCAGCAGTGGACGGCGGAGACGAACGGGACGATCCAGGCCCTCGGCAAGTGCCTCGACGTGACCAGTGGCGGCACCGCCAACGGGACCCTCGTCGACCTCTACACCTGCAACGGCAGCGGAGCGCAGGTCTGGCAACCAGAGTCCAACGGTGCCATTGTTAATCCTCAGTCGGGCAGCTGCCTCGACGACACGGGCTGGTCAACGACGCCAGGCACCCAGGTCCAGATCTGGGCCTGCACCGGCGGCGCGAACCAGACGTGGAGCCTGCCGTGATCATGAGGGACGTCAATGGAAGTCGCGCTCACGCCGCTGGAGTTCGCCCGCCGGACCCGCCGCCTGTACGGGACACGGACCGGCGTGGTGGACGGCGAGCTGCGCCTGACCTACGAGGAGTTCTTCGCCCGGTGTGACCGGTGGGCGGCCGCACTGCAGGACCTGGGCGTCCAGCCCGGGGACCGGGTGGCCACGATCGCGCCCAACACGCACGGGCAGCTGGAGGCGTTCTACGCGGTGCCGGAGATCGGCGCCGTGCTGGTACCGGTCAACTACCGGCTGTCGGCCGGCGACTTCGCCTACATCCTGGACCACTCCGGCGCCACCGTGGTCTGCGTGCACCCGGACTACCTGGACGTGGTGGACGGGATCCGTGCGCAGCTCCCGCAGGTGAAGCACTTCGTGTCGTTCGGCGGCCCGCGGGACGGCTGGCTGGACTATGAGGCCGCGGTGGCCAGCGGCGGCACGCCCAGCAAACCGCCGGCCGATGAGCGCGACCTGCTCACGATCAACTACACCAGCGGGACCACGGCCCGGCCCAAGGGCGTGATGATCACCCACCGCAACGCCTACATGAACACCATCGGCACGCTGCTGCACCTGCCGATCGGGGTGGGCGAGAAGTACCTGTGGACGCTGCCGATGTTCCACGCCAACGGCTGGACCTACACCTGGACGGTGACGGCCGCGGCCGGCGTGCACGTCTGCCTGCCCAAGGTGGACCCGGGCGAGGTGTTCCGGCTGATCCGCGAGGAAGAGGTGACCTGGCTGGCGGCGGCCCCGACGGTGCTGATCGCGCTGGCCAACGCGCCGGC
Organism: Streptosporangiaceae bacterium; assembly: GCA_036401415.1. Lineage (GTDB taxonomy): Bacteria > Actinomycetota > Actinomycetes > Streptosporangiales > Streptosporangiaceae > Bog-532. The sequence goes on along the minus strand of DASWVA010000361.1, from coordinate 624 downwards.
GGAGGTGCGCGGCGCGGTGCGCCCCGGCGTGCACGTGGTCACCGCGGGCGCGCCGCCGGCCGCGGCCACCATCGAACGGCTGGAACGGGACTTCGGCTGGGAGGTCACCCACGTGTACGGGCTGACCGAGACCGCGCCGTTCATCACGGTGTGTGCGCCGCTGCCCGAGCACGAGGAGCTGTCCCCGGCGGACCGGGCCGTGCTCAAGTCCCGCCAGGGGGTGGAGCTGATCAGCTCCGGCGAGCTGCGGGTGGCCACCCCGGACGGGACCGAGGTGCCCTGGGACGGTGAGACCATCGGCGAGATCACCGTGCGCGGCAACGTGGTGATGAGCGGCTACTACAACGACCCGCAGGCCACTGACCAGGCCATGGGCGACGGCTGGTTCCACTCCGGCGACGCGGCGGTGGTGCACCCGGACGGGTACGTGGAGATCCGCGACCGGATCAAGGACGTGATCATTTCCGGCGGGGAGAACATCTCCTCGATCGAAGTAGAAGGCGTGATCCTGCGCCACCCGGCGGTGAACGAGGCCGCGATCGTGGGGCTGCCGGACGAGCGCTGGGGCGAGACGCCGCACGCGTTCGTGGTCCTGCGGGACGGGGAGCAGGTGAGCGGGGAAGA
>DASWVA010000360.1:0-12796 GCA_036401415.1 Streptosporangiaceae bacterium | reverse complement strand
GCCCTGGGCGTAGTTGGCGTTGGCTTCGGCGCTGTTGGCCGACGACCAGGCCACGAAGCCGCCCTTGCAGCCCAGCCACTGCGCCCAGCTGCCGGTCATCCCGATGTAACCGCCGTACCGGCCCAGGCCCTCCGGCTCCTGATACGGGTTTCCGCTGATCGTGATGGGCCAGCTGTCGGTGCCGTACCAGAAGCCCGGGCTGTCCCCGGCCGCCGCCTGCGCGGTGGTCCTGGTGCGGTCGGCCGCGGCCGCGTTCGGGCCAGTGGCGGCCAGGGCGAACCCGGCGGCCAGGGCGAGCACCGCCACCCCGGCCAGGATCCGGCGCACCCGTGTCGTAAGCCACCCCATGACGCTCGCCTCCTGCGTGGCCGGGGACGGACACCCCGGTGACCGGATCGTACGACGGAAGCGGCCGGAATTGGGCGTTCTGGCCGGCTGAATGTCAGCTCAGCAGGCGGGCGGCGGCCCGGGTGTACTTCCCGCGGGTGTCCGGCGCGCGAACGGTGACCGTTCTGAGGCCGGCGCCGGGATGAATCACCAGGCCGATCTGTGTCAGGCTGGTGATATGGGTGCGGAAGAGCCGCGACGGCTCCTGCTGCTCCGGCACGCCAAGTCGGCGTGGCCGGACGTGCCGGACAGCGAGCGGCCGCTGAACGACCGTGGACGCCGGGACGCCCCGGCCATGGGACGCTGGCTGCACTCCAGTGGCTACGTCCCCGACGTGGTGCTCTGCTCGACCGCGGGCCGGACCCGGGAAACCTGGGATCTGCTGGCCCCCGAACTGGGCGCCGGCCCGCCCGTCCACTACGAGCAGCGCATCTACGAGGCCACCGCCCTGAGCCTGCTGCACCTGCTGCGTGAACGCGGCAACGGCTACCGGACCGTCCTGCTCGTCGGGCACAACCCCGGGATCGCGGAGCTGGCCATCGGCATCGCCCAGATGACCGACGGGCCGGCCGGTGAGCCCCTGGAACGGGCCCGCGGGAAGTACCCCACGGCGGCGGTCGCGGTCCTCGACTTCCAGGGTGAGTGGGCGGATCTGACCCCCGGCGAAGTCTGCATGACCGACTTCGCCGTCCCCCGCGACATCCGCCGCTGAGCCGGCCCATCACCGGCCCGTGACCGGCCTGGTCAGGAACCGAAGCCGGCCACGACCGGGATGATCTCGTTGCCGATGATCTCCAGCGGGGTGATGGCGGACACTCCTGCCACGCCGCCGACCGCCAGCTGGATGCCCTGCTCGGACAGGCGCCCCAGGGCGTCGATGGTCTCGGCCGCCTTCTCGCCCGCCTTGCCCACGTCGAACGCGAAGTACGCGGTCTTCTCGATCGCGTCGTAGTCCGTGCCCTCGCGTTCGCAGTGCTCGCGCAGCACGTCGAGCTTGCGCCCGAGGTCGGGCCCGGCGAACAGGTTGCAGGCCTGGGCGTACCTGGCCACCAGGCGCAGCGTCTTCTTCTCGCCGCCGCCGCCGATCATGATGGGCGGGTGCGGCCTGGTCAGCGGCTGGGGCGAGTTCAGCGGGCGCTCCAGCTGGAACTGCTTGCCGTGGTACGGGCTTTCGTCCCCGGCCCACATCTGCAGGCAGATCTGCAGGGCTTCCTCGAGTTGCTCGAACCGCTCGGCGACCGGGGGGAACGGGATACCCAGGCCGCGCGACTCCTCTTCGTTCCAGCCCGCCCCGACGCCCAGCCACGCCCGGCCGCCGGACAGTACGTCCAGGGTGGTGATGATCTTGGCGAGGATGCCCGGGTACCGGTAGATGACCCCGGTGACCAGCGTGCCCAGCCGCGCCCGGGACGTGTGCGCGGCCAGGAAGCCGAGGGTGGTGTAGGCCTCCAGCATCTCGTGCTCCGCGGGCCCGACCGCGCTGATCTGGAAGAAGTGGTCCATGACCATGATGTGCTCGAAGCCGGCGTCGTCCGCGGTGCGGGCGATGGTGGCCAGCGTCGGGCCGAGTTGCCCCGGGTTGCCGGCCCAGGTGAAATCAGGAATTTGCAGACCGATTTTCATGCGGTCACCTCCGGGACCAGCTTCCCATATCCGGAGGGGGCTCCGGTAAGCGGTGCCCGGTAAGCGTGCCCGGTAAGCGCTGGCCGGTCAGCGTGGCCGGTCAGCGGCCGCCGGTCAGCAGGCGCGCCCGGACGGTTTCGTCCCGGGCGGCGTCGGCGGCGGTCCAGGCCAGGCCGGTGGCCCCGTCCATCAGGGCCTGGTCGGCGGCCGGGGTGACGCAGTGGGCGGCGAACTCCTTCTGGTGGTTGACCGCGGGCAGTGAGCCGATGCCGATGTAGGGGTGGATGGACGGCACCACCAGCGAGACGTTGCCCATGTCGGTGGAAGCGCGGTTCATCCGCCCGGCCATGGCCGCCGCCCCCGACGCGTCCGCGGGCAGGAACTCCCGGCCCAGCTGCTCGGCGTTGGCCCGGTACCGGGCGAGCAGGTCGGGGTCGTTGCGGAACTCCGCGTACGGGGGCGCCTCGGCCTCGATCTCGAGTTCGCAGCCGGTGGCCAGCGCGCCCGCTTCGAAGCAGCGCCGGATCCGCGGCTCCAGGCCGGCCAGCTCGTCCAGGCTCTCGGCCCGGACGTACCAGCGGCCCTCGGTGGCGTCCGGGATGATGTTGGGGGCGTCGCCCGCGTGGGTGATCACCCCGTGCACCCGGGTGCTGGGCAGCAGCTGCTGGCGGAGCAGGCCGATGGCCACCTGGGCCACGGTGAACGCGTCGGCCGCGTTGACACCCTGCTCGGGGTAGGCCGCCGCGTGGGTGGCCTGGCCGCGGTAACGGACCAGCATGTGGGAGACCGCGAACGGGCGGGCTTCGGCCACGTCGACCGGGCCGGGATGGACCATCATGGCCGCGTGCACGCCGTCGAAGGCGCCGCGCTCGAGCATGAACACCTTGCCCCCGCCGCCTTCCTCGGCCGGGGTGCCGAACACGGTGACGGTGAGGCCCAGGTCGTCGGCGGCGGCCGCCAGTGCGAGCCCGGCCCCGACCGCGGACGCGGCGATGATGTTGTGGCCGCAGGCGTGGCCGACGCCGGGCAGCGCGTCGTATTCGGCGCAGATCCCGACGTGCAGCGGGCCGCTCCCGGCCCGGGCGATGAACGCGGTCGGCAGCTCGCAGGCGCCGGTCTGCACGTCGAACCCGCCGTCCGCGAGTTCGGCCGAGACCCAGGCCGCGGCCCGTTCCTCCGTCCACGCGATCTCCGGGTGGGCGTGCAGCCGGTGGCTCAGGCCGGTCAGCTGGTCCCGGGCCCCGCTGATGGTCCCGGCGATCGCGTCCTTGACGTCCATCCGTACTCCCTTGTCACGAGGGCACCGCTACCTCGAACGTTACGTTGAGGTCGAAGAACCGCCCGATACCGGCCGCCTCGGCCGCCAGCCCGTCCCGGGTGGCCGCCGTCAAGGGGGTGAACGGCTCCACGACCAGCCGGGCGGCGCGCCGTTCCAGCCGCCACGTCCCGGCCACCTGGCCGCCGGCCACGACGGTGGGCCGGACGAAGCCGCCCCCCGCCTGGATGCGCCGCGCGTAGGCCGGATCGAGCACCAGGTCGCGGTCGCCGTATCCCAGCAGCCACGGGTCGAAGTGCCCGAGCAGCCGTGGCCGCGGTAGCGCCCCGTCCAGCCGCGCCCCGTCCAGTTCGGTCCCGGCCAGTTCGGTCCCGTCCAGTTCGGTCCCGGCCAGGGCGTCCAGGGCAGCGCCGGCCCCGGTGACCGGCACGGTCTCGGCCGCGATCAGCTCCCACGCCCGGTGGGCGTCGGCGGCGGGCAGCCCGGACCAGCGGGCGAAGTCGGCCCGGGCCGCCGGGCCGTACCCGCCCAGGTAGCGCCGGGCCAGCTCGGCCAGGGCGTCGTCGCGGGGCAGGACCCGCGCGCCCGGTGCCCACTCGTCCAGCCGGACGTAGGTGGGCTCCTCGCCCGGGCGGTCCGGACCGCGGCAGATCAGGCCACGCCCGGCGGCGTAGCCGAGCAGGTGCGGCGGTTGCTGGGTCCGCGGGTCGATCCGGACCCCCTGATCAGCGAGCCGGCCGATGATTTCGGCCCGGGTCAGCGGGGCCGAGCCGGCCAGGATCGACGCCAGGGCGGCCAGCGCCTGCTCGCAGAGCTGGTCGTCGAGGCCGAGCCGGGCCCGCCGGCCACGGTCCTTCCGGACAGATACGGGGCCGAGCAGGGCCGTCATCCATCCCAGGTCGGCCGTGGCCACCATGTGCAGCGTGCCGCGCATGGCCCAGGTGCGGGTGACCTCGCGGCCGGCGCAGGCCCGGTCGACGGCGGCTGCGGTCAGCCCGGCGGCGCGGGGCCGGACCGCCAGCCGGGCGGGCGGGGCGGCCTGCGCCTGCAGCCCGCCCAGGTGCGCCACCACCCCGGCGACCCCCGCGCCGGGAGCGCCCCGGCCGTCGAGCAGCTGGGCGTGCCACCGCGCGGCCCGGAGCTGGCCCGGAGTAAGCGAGGTCTCCACGGCGGCGACCATATCCGGTTGTCGCCATCCGCGCCGACGGGCGAACATGGGGTGATGCACGCTTCCGCGCCCCGTCCTCCCGAGATCCTCCGGCACGGGCCGGCCACGCTGCGGCGCTGGCGCCCCGATGACCAGGAGCCCATCTACCTGGCCGTCGTCGAGTCCCAGGACCACCTGCGCCCGTGGATGCCGTGGGCCATGGGGTACACGCGGGAGAACGCCGCCGAGTTCATCGCCGGGTGTGACCGCGACTGGGAGCTCGGCGTGGCGTTCAACTATGCGATTCTCGTGGCGGAGGCCGTCGCGGGCAGCTGTGGCCTGATGGCCCGGATCGGGCCGCGGGGCCTGGAGATCGGCTACTGGGTACACCGGGCGTACGTCCGCCGGGGCCTGGCCACCGCGGCCACCGCCGCACTGACCAGCGCGGCCTTCGCCCTGCCGGGCATCGACCGGGTGGAGATCGTGCACGACGAGCTGAACGGCCCCAGCGAGGCGGTGCCGCGCAAGCTGGGCTTCTCCCGGGTCGGCCAGCGCATGCTGGACATCACCCCGGACGCCGGCTCCGGCCTCGGGATCGTGTGGCGCCTGGACCGCCGGGCCGCCGTTCCCGCTCCGGCGCCCGCCGCGGGCTAGGACCGGCCCGGCCCCTGGTGAGGGCCGGGCGGCTCAGGTGCGGACGGCGATCAGCAAGGTGATGAGGGCCAGGACCAGCGTGGTGCCAGCCGCCGCCCCGTGGACCAGGATGCGCCGGGGCGGATGACGGCGATGGGGGCCGGTCCGGGCCGCGGCCGCCCGGCGGTTGGCGGCATACCAGGTCAGCCCGGCCGCGATCGTGACCACCAGCACGCCGAACGACACCCACGCGAACGCCCCGAACCTGGTCACAACGTAGGCGATCCAGCCGCCCAGGCCGATGAGGCCCAGGGCCGGGTGCAGGAACTCCAGCAGCGGATGCTGGCCGGGTGGGGCGCTGACCTGGCCGGGCGCGGCCGACGGCCCCCGGGCTCCGGCGGCGGTGGCCGGGCTGGGCGCGGTGACGGTGGCGGGGCGGCCTGCCCCGAGCAGATAGAGGCCGGCGCTTGCGGTGAGGATCCAGAGCAGCAGGACGGCGATATCCACGGGGCTCCCTTCGCGCCGACCTTACCGTCCGTATCCGAGGGCCCCGGCCGCACCCGGTAACGTTCGACCATGCAGGTGGACGCGGAAATGATGGATCTGGCCCTGGGCCAGGCCCGGGCCAGCCTGGAGCAGGGCGGCGTACCGGTCGGCGCGGTGCTGGCCGCGGGCGGCCAGGTGCTCGGGGCCGGGCACAACGAGCGGGTTCAGCGGGGCGATCCGGTAGCCCACGGCGAGATCTCCGCGCTCCGGGCGGCCGGGCGGCGTCCCGGCTACGCCGGCACCACCTTGTACACCACGCTGTCGCCGTGCCCACTGTGCTCGGGCGCGATCCTGCTGTTCCAGATCCCGCGGGTGGTGGTGGGCGAGGCCGACACGTTCGCGGGCGACCTGGACTTCCTGTCCCGCCGCGGGGTCGAGGTCGTCCTGCTCAACGACTCCCGGTGCCAGGACGCGATGCGCGAGTTCCAGCTCCGCTACCCCGCCGTCTGGAGCGAGGACATCGGGGGACGCTGACTCGGGCCCCGTTATGGCATGGCCAGCCTGCCTGGCGCCCGCTAAGTCGCCAGGCAGGCTGGAGTCCAGAGTACGGGCCGGCCTCCGCCTCAGGCCACGGTGACCTTGACCGTGTGGTAGCCGGTGGCGCCGTTGGGCTCGGGCTCGTGGACCACCGCGGTCTGGGTGTGGCCGCTCAGGTCGGTGGCCCGGGCCTGGATCGTGTGCGGACCCGGGGTGGCCTCCCAGCGGTAGGACCACTGCCGCCAGGTGTCGACGGTGTCCTGGGTGGCCAGGGAGGCCTCGGCCCAGACCCCGTCCACGCCGACCTCGACCTTGGCGATCCCCAGGTGGGTGGCCCAGGCCACCCCGGCTATCGTGACCAGGCCCGCCCTGACCGGCTGGCCGGCCTTCGGGGTGTCGATCCGGGACTCGGTCTTGACCAGGGCCTGCTCGGACCAGCCGCGCTTGGTCCAGTAGGCGTTGTAGGCCGCGAACGTGGTCAGCTCCATGTCCACCACCCACTTGCAGGCGGACACGTAGCCGTACAGGCCGGGCACCACGACCCGCACCGGGTAACCGTGCTCGGCGGGCAGCGGCTGGCCGTTCATCTTCACCGCCAGCAGCGCGTCCCGCCCGTCCATGACCGCCTGGGTGGACACGCCCAGGGCCATGCCCTGCACGTCGCGCATGACGATCTGGGTCGCGCCCGGGCGGACCCCGGCCTCGCGGAGCAGATCGGCGAGCCGGACGCCCTGCCAGCGGGCGTTGCCGATGTACTTGCCGCCCACCGCCTCCGACACGCAGATGAGCGTGATGTCGCGCTGCAGCTGGGGCCGGCTCATCAGGTCCCCGAAGTCGATGGTGACCGGCTTGCCCACCATGCCGTGGATCCGGAGCTTCCACTGCTGGGCGGTCACCTTGGGTACCACGAGCGCGGTGTCGACCCGGTAGAAGGCGTTGTTCGGCGTGTAGAACGGCGAGATGCCCGGGATGCCGTCCAGTTTCCCGCTGGCCGGCAGGGGCGGCAGTTGCTGCACCGGCCCGGCCACCGCGCGCGGCGCGGCCACCGTCCGGCTCCGGCCCAGCAGCCGCCCGCCGATCCCGGCCACCGCGGCGACCGATCCGGCCGCCAGGCTGGCCAGCAAGAGCCGGCGCCGGTCGGTCCCGACCACGTCCAGATCCCCGGTCCGCCGGTAGCCGTCGTGCGCCCGGACCACCGCCCGGGCCGAGATGACCCGCGGCGCGGCCGCGCCGGACAGGCCGGCCAGGGCGAGCAACCCGGCGAAGCCGCCGGCCAGGGAGGGGATCACGTCGCTGGCGTGGCTGCCCGGCCGGCCCACCACCAGGAACACCGCCACGACGAAGACCGCGGCCATCGCGAGCACGCCGGCCGCGCGCCGCCATCCGGCGATCAGCCCGAGAGCCACCGCGACGATCGCGATGATCCCCCAGCCCAGCGTGGTCCCGGCCAGGTGCCGGCCCGGCCCGGACTGCAGCAGCGCGCCGGCCGCGGTCAGCGGCGAGCCCTGCGGCCGGAGCAGCTTCGCGGCCAGGACGGACACGGTGATCCCGACCGCGGTGGCCAGCAGCCCGGACACCGTCGCGGCCAGCAGACCGCGGCCCCGCCGCCGCCAGGCTCCCGGGGTGGGCCCGTCCCCCGGCGGGGGCGGGGCCAGCCCCACGTACGCGGTGGGGTCCTGGTCGCCGTCGCTGGCGGGCGGCCCATCCACCGGTGCCGGGTTGATCAACGGTGCGGCGAACTCGTCGCTGTCCGGGCCCGGGTCGGCGATGGTCTGCGGGTACCAGGCCGTTTCCTGGTCACCCGCCGGTCCCCGGTAACCGCCGGTCCCCGGGTAGCCGCCCGGCCCCGGGTAACCGCCCGGATCCCGGTAGACGGCCGGCTCCGGGTAGCCACCCCGGTCCTGGTAGCCAGCCGGTTCCTGGTAGACGGCCCGGTCCTGGTAAGCGGCCGGATCCCGGTAGCTGGCGGGTGGCGGGTAGCCGGCCGTTTCCCGGTTGACGGGCGGCTCGACGATGACCGCGCTCGTCTGGTAGCCGGCCGGCCGCTGGATCCCGTCACGGTCCGGGCTTACCGGCCCGCCACGGTCCGGGCCGCCACGATCCGGGGCGCCGGGGTAGCCGGCCGGAGCTGGCGGGACCTGGTGATCCAGGTACCCGGCCCGGCGGAAGGCGGTCAGCTCGGCGTACCCGGCGACCGCCCCGCCCGGGCCGAGCGCGAAGTCGTGCACGTCGGGCTGGTGGCCAGGCCACGGCGCGCCGTCGTTGTCCCCGCCCGGCGGCCGGTACCTCCCGGATCCCTGATGGCTCATACGTCCAATGTGCCTTGCGGCCGGGGCTTTCCGTGACCCCGGCGGCCACTGGTAACCAGCCGGTAAGAAGGCTTAGCGGGCGGTTACCGCTGCGCGCCCGCAGTTTCGGGTTCGGCCCCGGCCACCTCGGGCCGGCCCCCGCCCGCCAGGTCAGCTCCCGCCCCGGCCGTGCTCAGCCGCACCTGGTACCGCCAGCGCAGGAACGACACCACGGCGATGAAGATGGTCGCCACGCCGTAGCCCACCGCCTGGCTGTGCGGAACCATCCGCCACCGGCCCAGCCAGGGGTTCGCGGCCAGGTAGCTGCCGGCGGCGAGCGCCAGCCATTCCGGCCGGCCGTCCAGCACCACCAGCATGACGAGCAGGATCGCGTACCACTGGTAGGCCGGCGTGGTCACGGCCAGGGCCACGCCGGTCATCACCACCGCCGCGCGCCAGGGATGGCCCGGATCGGAGTACCGGATGACGGCCAGCCCGGTCACGGCCAGGATCGTGACCGCGACCAGCGTGGCCGGTTTCCCGGTCACGACCAGCCCGATCAGCGCGAACCGCTGACCGGTGGCGTACCCCTCCTGCTGCAGGTAGTCGGGCAGGAACCCGACGACCTTGCTGCCCACCGCGAGCACGTGGGGCAGGTAGACCACCGCCACCGCGCCGGCCGTGGCGGTCACCACGGACACCCAGCGGCGCTTCAGCACTGCGGGCGCGACCAGCACCGGGGTCATCTTCGTCGCGATGGCCAGGCCGAGCAGTGCGCCGCCCAGGAGCGCGCCCCGGCGGCGGCCGCCCCACCGGGCCAGCGCCAGCAGCGCCGCGAGGGTCAGCAGCACCGCGACCACGTCGACGTGGGCGTTGTTGCCCGCCTCGAGCGCGACCGTGGGGCACCACGCCCACAGCGCCGCCCAGCGCGGGTCACGGCCCAGCGACCACAACCCGATCAGCAGCAGCAACCCGGTCAGCACCGCCCACGCCCCGGCGGCCGCCTGCACCGGCGTCGATCCCGCGTACACCGGGGTGACGCGGTGCAGGGCCAGGAAGTAGAGCTCGGCGACCGGCGGGTAGATGGTCGGCACCGTCGGCCGGTTGATCCGGGTGCAGCCCGGCGCCATGGTCAGGCCGGGGTAGCCGGGCTCCGGGACGCCCGGGCCGACGCAGTGCGGTGCGTGGTGGTTGAACAGGAACGGGTCCCGGATGTGGGCCAGCTGCGGCGCCGCCGGGACGTAGGCGTACGGGTCGTAGCCGGCCGCCTGCACCCGGCCGTCCCACATGTAGCGGTACAGGTCGTCGCTGCCCTGCGGCGGCCCGGAGACCGCCACCACCTGGACGGCGATGCCGCCGATGACGATGAGCGCGACCGCCCAGCGGAGCGGGATCCCGCGCAGCAGCCAGGCCGCGACGGCGAACAGCACCCACGCCATCATGACCAGCGGCAGGGGCTGTACCGGTACCGGCAGCGGGTCGGCGGACGGGTGGATGACGAGGAGGACCAGGCCGCAGATGCCCACCAGGGCCGCGGCGACCGCGGCGATCCGCGCCCTGGTCATCGCGCGTCCGCGCATTCGTCCGCGCATTCGTCCGCGAACGTCAGGACCCGGGTCACGGCGGGCTGGGCACAGTCGAGCGTGGCGAACCAGCGCCCGCTCGCGGTCCAGGTCTCCCGCAGCACCAGCCCGGCACTGCAGGCCACGTCACCGATCTGGTCGGCGCCCACGTAGGCCCACGGGAACCAGTCACCGGCCAGGCCGTCCTGGCACAGCCGCACCCGCTCGCTGCGGAGCGGGGCCCCCGGGGGCTGCACCTCCACCAGGGCGTAGCCGCCGGGAGCCAGCAGGTCGCCGATCCTGCGCAACAGCGCGGCCGGGTCACCGCCGATGCCGATGTTCCCGTCGGCCAGCAGCACCGTCCGCCACCGGCCCGCGCCCGGCACCCGGCCGAACACGTCGCGCAGGATGGCCAGGGCTCCGGAGGAGCGGGCGATCTGGACCGCGAACGGCGTCACGTCGATACCGAGGGCCGGGATGCCGCGTTCGGCCAGCGCCACCGTCAGCCGGCCCGGTCCGGATCCCACGTCCAGGGTCGGCCCGTCGCAGCGGTCGACCAGCGACACGTCGCCCGGCGTCGCGCCGAGCCACTGCTCGACGGTCAGCGGGACGCGGCTGCCGTCGGCCTGTTCGACCTCGACCGGTGCGGCACCGGACAGTGCCGCCTCGTAAAGTTCGCCGAGCACGCGGTCTCCTCCCTTGGCGATGACACGGCCCTCGTCGCCCATCGCCAGCCGGCGCCCGGCTCAGGCAGGCGCGGGCACGCCGTCTCATGAGGGAAGTGTTCATGACCGCGCGGCTGAACCGCCCCTGCCCGCCCATCCGTTCAGATGATTGTCACTGAACTTACGGAGCGGTGACGTATTTGCCCGACCAGGTGGTTGCCGCCTGGCAACACATCTACCGTGAGGGCACGACTTTCACCGAAATGGGAGGCCAGGGCGACGATGGTGGCCGAGGTGCGTAACCCTGACCCGCCGGGCCGGATTGTGGTGGTTGACGACGACCCCACCGTGGCGGACGTGGTCGGACGGTATCTGGTCCGCGACGGTCACCACGTCGAATGCGTGCGGGACGGCCAGGAAGCTCTCCGGCGGGTGGCCGAGGAGCCGCCCGACCTGGTCGTGCTCGACCTCATGCTGCCCGGCATCGACGGGCTGGAGGTGTGCCGCCGGCTGCGGGCCCGCTGGCCGATCCCGGTCGTCATGCTCACCGCGCTGGGTGACGAGACCGACCGGCTGGTCGGTTTCGAGACCGGCGCCGACGACTATGTGACCAAGCCGTTCAGCCCCCGGGAGCTGGCTCTGCGGGTCCGGTCGGTGCTCCGCCGGGCCCGCGGCACCGGCCTGCCGGACGGCCTGCCGGAAGGCGTTGTCACCGATGGTGACCTGACCGTCGACCTGACCGCGCACGAGGTCCGGGCGGCCGGCGCACTGCTGTCCCTGACCTCACGGGAGTACGACCTGCTGGTGTTCCTGATGCAGCACCCCCGTAAGGCGTTCACCCGGGAGCAGCTGCTGAACCAGGTCTGGAGCTGGACGTTCGGTGACACCTCGACCGTCACCGTCCATGTCCGGCGGCTCCGCGAGAAGCTCGAATCGGACCCGACCATGCCGCGCCGGATCGTGACCGTGTGGGGTGTCGGTTACCGCTACGAGCCCGAGGCGGCGTAGATGCACTCGTCCGCAGCGGCCGGTGTCCTCGCCGGCCCCCTGCCTGATGTTGCCTGGTCCGACCTGTTCCACGTGTCCGTCACCGCGGCCGTCATCGCGGTCGTGGCCGTCATCGTCGGCATCTTCGCGCTGCACGCGATGGCCCGCCGGTCGATCGGCCTGCTGCTCACCCTGATCTCCGCCGTCACCGTCATCACCGCGCTGGCCGGCGTGGGCGGCATCACCATCATCATGGTCGGCAACTCCTCAGATCGCGAGGTCATGCTGGAGCTGCTGGTCATCGCGGGTCTGGCCGGGTTCGCCGTGGCCCTGCTGATCGGCCGCCAGCTGACCAGGGCCAGCCGGTCCCTGCTCGAAGCGGTACAGAAGACCGGGGACAGCGGCCTGTACATCCCGCCCACCGTGCCGCTGCCCGCCGAGCTGGCGGGCCTGTCCGACGGGCTGTCCGCCGTGCACGAGCGGCTGGCCCAGGCCCGTTCCCGGGAGCGGGCCCTGGAAGCCAGCCGGCGTGAGCTGGTCGCCTGGGTCAGCCACGACCTGCGCACTCCGCTGGCCGGGCTGCGGGCCATGTCCGAAGCCCTGGAGGACCAGGTGGTGGTGGATCCGCGCACGGTCAGCGCGTACCACACTCAGATCCGGCGCGAGGTGGACCGGCTCTCGGTCATGATCGACGACCTGTTCGAGCTGTCCCGCATCCACGCGGGCGCGTTGCGGCTGACCCGCCGCCCGGTCGCCCTGGAGGACATGGTGGCCGAGGTGCTGGCCAGCGCCGAGCCGGTGGCCCGGGCCAAGGGGGTCCGGCTGGCCGGGTCCGCGGTCCGCGGGATGCCGATCTACGTTGACGCCGCCGAGTTCGGCCGGGCCCTGCGCAACCTGGTCATCAACGCGATCCGGCACACTCCGTCCGACGGCACCGTCGAGGTCATGGGCGACGTGCAGGAGGGCATGGCCCGGTTCAGCGTGTCCGACGCCTGCGGTGGTATCCCGCCCCAGGATCTGCCGCGCGTGTTCGACGTGGCGTTCCGCGGCGAGGCGGCCCGCACGCCGGGACCGCAGGAGGGCGCCGGCCTGGGCCTGAGTATCGCTCGTGGCATCGTCGAGGCGCACGCGGGCCAGATCGCGGTGCGCAACGCCGGGCCGGGCTGCCAGTTCCTGATCCGGCTGCCGCTGGCCCGGCCGGTGGT
>DASWVA010000359.1:0-2227 GCA_036401415.1 Streptosporangiaceae bacterium | reverse complement strand
GCCGCGGTGGCCCGCCGGGACGCCTACCTGGCCGCGGGGGGCTACTCCCGGATGCTGTGCATCGGCGGGGAGGAAGAACTGCTGGCCTACGACCTGGCCGCGCTGGGCTGGCCGATCAGCTACCGGCCCGACGTGGTGGTGCACCACTGGCCCTCCGCCGCCCGGGACGCCCGCCGCCGGCGCACCCAGGAGCTGCGCAACCACGCCCTGGTCGGCTGGCTGCGCCGCCCGCTGGCCCAGGCGCTGGCCGAGACGGCCGGGCTGGCCGTGGCGGCGCGCCGGCACCGGGACCCGGTGGCCGCCCGGGCCCTGGCCGAGACCCTGGTCCAGCTGCCCCGGGCGCTGCTGCGACGCCGGCTCCTGCCCGCCTCGGTCGAGGCCGACATCCAGCTCCTGGAGCGCTCCCGTGCCAGCTGACCCGCGCGTGACCGTCGTCGTCATCACCCGTAACCGGCGCGCGGAACTCCTGCGCACCCTGGCCAAGCTGGCCGGGCTGCCGGAACGCCCGGCGGTCATCGTGGTGGACAACGGCTCGGACGACGGCACCGCGGCCCAGGTCCGCTGGGAGCATCCGGGCGTCGAGCTCATCGCGGCCCGCGGCAACCTCGGCGCGGTCGGCCGCAACCTCGCCGTGCGCCGGGTCACCACCCCGTACGTGGCGTTCTGTGACGACGACACCTGGTGGGAGCCGGGCGCGCTCACGCTGGCCGCCGGCGCCCTGGACGCGCACCCGGACGTCGCCTCGGTCACGGCCCGGATCGTGGTCGAGCCGGACGGGACCGACGACCCGATCACGCCCGAGCTGGCCGGCTCGCCGCTGCCCGGCCGCCCCGGCCTGCCCGGGCCCGTGCTGCTCAGCATCATGGCGGGCGCCTCGGTGCTGCGCGCCCAGCCGTTCCGGGAGGCGGGCGGCTTCTCGCCCCGGCTCTGGCTCGGCGGGGAGGAGGAGCTGCTGTGCGCCGACCTGATCAGCCGCGGGCACTACCTGTGCTATCTGCCCGCGGCCATCGTGCACCACCAGGCGTCCACGCTCCGGGACCCGGCCGGGCGCCGGCTGCTCGGCATCCGTAACACGCTCTGGTTCACCTGGCTGCGCCGCCCGGCCGGCCCAGCGCTGCGGCGCACCATCGAGCTGGCTGCCACGGTGCCCCGCGACCGCATCTCGGCCGCGGCGTTCGTGGCGGCCGCGCGCGGCCTGCCCTGGGTGCTGCGCGAGCGCCGTCCGGCGCCCCCCATGGTCGAAGCCTGGATCCAGCTGCTCGACGAGCCGCGCCGCGCCTCACCCGCCCGCCGCTACGTGGGCTGAGCCCGGTTTGGCCGGACCGCGCCGGGTAGCCACGCTTCAGTGCCGTGGCCGGTCAGCCGCGGCCAGCCCAGACTGCCGAAAGGGACATCGTGACTGAGACCAGGCCGTTCGCCGTAGTCACCGGAGCGTCCAGCGGTATCGGCCGTGAGCTGGCCCGTCAGTTCGCCACCCACGGCTTCGACGTGCTCGTCACCGCTGAGGGCGGCGGGCTGGACGCCGCCGCCGGGGAGCTGGCGGAAACCGGGGCGCACGTCCAGGAGGTCCTGGCCGACCTGGCCACCCCGGACGGCGCCGAGCGGCTCGTCGCCGCGATCGAGGCCACCGGCCGTCCGGTCGACGCGCTCGTGCTGAACGCCGGGGTCGGCAACGGCGGCCCCTTCATCGACATCCCGCTGGACGACGAGCAGCGGCTGCTCGGGGTGAACATCGCCGCCCCGGTGCATCTGGCCAAGCGGATCGTGCCGGGCATGGTGCGGCGCGGCGAGGGCCGGGTGCTGTTCACCTCCTCGACGGCCAGTCAGATGCCCGGGCCCTACTACGCCACCTACGCCGCGTCCAAGGCGTTCATCCAGTCCTTCGCGCACGCCCTCCGGTACGAGCTCAAGGACACCGGGGTCACCGTGACCGCCCTGCTGCCCGGCCCGACCGCCACCGGGTTCTTCGACCGGGCCGCGATGGAGGACAACACCGTCATCGGCAACTCGCCCAAGGACGACCCGGCCAAGGTGGCCAGGAACGGCTTCGAGGCGCTGATGGCGGGCAAGGACCAGGTCGTCGCACGGTCGATGAAGGCCAGGCTCCAGGCGGCCGGGGCCAAATTCATGCCCGACCAGGCCCGCGCGGCGGCGCACGCCCTGATGACCAAGCCCAAGAGTGGCTAAGGTGACGCTATGACCAGCCAGGACACCGGAGACCACGATT
>DASWVA010000358.1:0-3804 GCA_036401415.1 Streptosporangiaceae bacterium | reverse complement strand
CTGGTGCGGCTGGCCCCACAGGATGCGCTTGGTGTTGCTGCGGTGCTCAGGCGCGACGTAAGCCTCGATGCCGATGACCGGGGTGATGCCCGCGTCCTTGGCCTGCCGGTGGAACTCCGCCGCGCCGTACATGTTGCCGTGGTCGGTCATCGCGACATGAGTCATGCCCAGGCGCTCGACCTCTTTGAAAAGCTCTTTCAGGCGGGCGGCCCCGTCCAGCATGGAGTATTCGGTATGCACGTGAAGGTGCGCGAACGGCTGACGGGTCGCGGGTTCCGCCATGGGCTGAGCCGCCTCCTTCGGGCATGCTGCGCGGAGCCCGTCAGTGGCCGGCCCTCAGTGGCCAGGCGGGCACGCGTGCATGTGACATCGTTACCGAATGGTGCCGGGGGGAAGGCGGCACTGCCCCGCCTCGCTGGTGAGACGGGTAATTCCGCTCTGAAATCCGTCGTGCTCGTCTTGCTTTTTCTGTCGCCTGCCGTCTTGCTTTCCGCCTGGAGGGGACCGTGCCGACCCGGTGAACTGAGCCTACATCGCCGGGCTTCGTTCCCGGATCCGCACACGCCGGACGCGCGCGGAAAGGGCCGGGATTTCCGGTTGCAGGCGATGGGCCGGATTCCGTGCCAGCCGGATTCAGTGTGTCCGGTGGGCTTAGTTGATGGGCTGGGGCTGGGGCTGGGGGCCTCGGCGGCCAGGGCTTTGGATTAGATATCGAAATCTTTGTCGATTCTGGACATGGTCTTACGGTAGCTGGTAAGTTAGTCGAAAACCAGTTTGAACGCTACAACCGGGAGGTGGCGGGTGTCGGCGAACTTGGGCAGCGGTGACCGTCCCGGGTTAAACGATGAGTGGTTGCCGCTGGATCGGGAGAATCTGGACGCCGGTTACCCGCCGGACCCACTGGGCAGTTCGTGCCCGCCGGAGTTCGCGGGTGTGCCACTGGCGGAGATCCTGGCCCGGGCCGAGGCGGCTGCCCCCGGGACGGCGGCAGGGTTCGCGGCCCAGGGGCCGCTGGACCTGGCGTTGCCGGGATTGGCGCTGGTGTCGTTCTGCGACGAGGCGACCGGCGAAGACGGCCGCTGCCGCGGAGCCTGCGATGACGAGCTGATCGGGGTGCTGCGGGCCTGGCAGCGGATCGAGGCGTGGTCTGCGGCGCGGCGGCTCGCAGTGACCGCGGAGCTCATCCGGCGCCGTCCGGCGCCGGGTTGCTCCCCGGAAGGGCCGGCCGGCATACCGGAGCGGTGGGGAAAGTTCTGCGCGGACGAGCTGGGCGCGGCGACGGCGAACTCCGCGCGGGCCTCAGACAAGAAACTCACCCTGGCCCACGACCTGGCGGCCAGGCTGCCGGGCACCGCCCGCGCCCTGCTGGAAGGGGCCATCAGCGAGGACAAGGCACAGCTCATCGCCGAAGCCACCCGGGCGCTGGATCCCGGTGGCGCAGCCGCGGTGGAGGCGCTCGTCCTGCCCGGCATCGAGACCAGGACACCCGGGCAGATCCGGGCCGCGCTGGCCCGGGCGCTCACCAAGGTGGACCCGGGCGCGGCCCGGCGCCGCCGGGAGCAGGCGGAGCAGGACGCCAGGGTCGAGCTGTGGCGCGAGGACGCAGGCACGGCCGCGCTCTGTGGCCGGGACCTGCCGCCCGCCGACGCGCTGGCCGCCGATCAGCGCATCACCGCCCACGCCCGGGGACTCAGGGCGGCCGGGCTGGACGGCACCATGGACCAGCTCCGGGCCCGGGCGTTCCTCGACCTCGCCCTGGGGGTCGACTCCCGGCCCATCGACCAGGGCGGTGGCAAGGATGCGGCACCCGCGCGCGGGACTTCGGCCAACGTCAACCTGACCGTGCCGGCCGCGACCGCGTCCGGCCGGGAGGACCGGCCCGGCGAAGCGGCTGGATTCGGCGCGGTCGACCCGGAGCTTGCCCGTCAGCTGGTCCGGAATGCGGCCGCCGATCCCCGCTCAACCTGGTGCGTGACCGTGACCGACCAGAACGGCCGGGCGATCGGCCACGGGTGTGCGCGGCCCGTGCGACAACGCGCCGGGAGAGTTCACCCCGGCTTCGTCCTGGAGCGAGACCACGGGCCACCCGGGAAGGGCGGACCGCCCGGTGGGGCTGATCGCTGGCGGCTGCGCCTGTCCAGCGGGCAGGAGTTCACGGTCGACATCAGGCCGGTCCCGGTAACCAGCTGTGATCACCGGGACGAGTCACCCGGGTACCGGGCCGGGGCCCGGCTGCGGCACCTGGTGGAGGTGCGTGACGGCGAATGCACCTGGCCGGCATGCCGTCGGCCGGCCAGGCGGTGCGACTTCGACCATGCCGTTCCCTGGGACCAGGGCGGCCGAACCTGCGCCTGCAATACCGGGCCGATCTGCCGGCGCCACCACCAGGCCAAGCAGTCGCCCGGGTGGCGGCTCGAACAGCACCGGCCGGGCGATCACACCTGGATCACTCCATCGGGAAGGTCTTACGTCAGCACCCCCGCGACGTACCCGGTGTGACCGGCCGGTGGCTCGACCCGCCGGTGACTCGACCCGCCGCCCGAGTCTGACCTCAGCTCTCGTCGCGGAGAACGTCCAGCGCGTGCTGCAGGTCAGCCGGGTAGCTGGTGCGGAACTCCACCCAGCGCCCGTCCACCGGATGGTGGAAGGCCAGGCTCACCGCGTGCAGCCACTGCCGGTGCAGGTTCAGATGGCTGGCCAGCACCGGGTCCGCCCCGTACAGCAGGTCACCGACGCACGGATGCCGGATCGCCGACATGTGCACCCGGATCTGGTGCGTCCGGCCGGTCTCCAGCCCGACGTCCACCAGGCTGGCCCCGCGAAACGCCTCCACCGTGTCGTAGTGGGTCACGCTCGGGCGCCCGTCCGCCACCACCGCGAACCGGCCCTCACCGGACGGGTGCCGGCCGATCGGCGCGTCGATCGTGCCGCGCAGCGGGTCCGGGTGCCCCTGCACCAGGGCGTGGTAGCGCTTCTCGACCGTGCGCTCACGGAACGCCCGCTTCAGCTCGCTGTAGGCGTGCTCACTCTTGGCCACCACCATCGAGCCGGTCGTATTGGCGTCCAGCCGGTGCACGATACCGTGCCGCTCGGCGGCACCGCTGGTGGCGACGGTGTGCCCGGTGGCCGCCAGCCCGCCGATCACGGTGGGGCCGGACCAGCCCGGGGCCGGATGCGCGGCCACACCGATCGGCTTGTTGACCACGATGATGTCGTCGTCCTCGTACACGATGGAGAGGCCGTCAACGGCACGGGGCGGCTGCGCCGGGCGGGGAGCGGGCAGCGTCACCTCGAGCGGCTCCCCCGCCGTGACCCGGTCCGACTTGGCGGCGGGATGGCCGCCGACCAGCACCATTCCCTCGGTGATCAGCTCGGCGGCGCGGGACCGGGACAGCCCGAACATCCGGGCCAGCGCCGCATCCAGGCGTTCCCCGTCCAGCCCGTCAGGAACCGGCAGATAACGCTGGTCCGCCATCATCGGTGCCTTCCTCCGCAGTAGCGTCCGCGCCCCCGGCCGGACCCGGGGCGACCTCGGTTCTGCCCGAGTCGCCGGCCGCGGGCTCGCGGCCCTCCCGCGTACCGTCCATCCGCAGGCCCAGGACGGCCAGCAGGACCGCGAGAACGCCGCCGCAGACGATCGCCGAGTCGGCCAGATTGAACACCGGCCAGTGCGGCAGCTCAAGCCAGTCGACCACGTCGCCGCGGAACAACCCGGGCGCACGGAAGATCCGGTCGGCCAGGTTCCCGGTCGCCCCACCGAGCAGCAGCCCGAGCGTGATGGCCCACGGCAGGCTGCGCAGTTTG
>DASWVA010000357.1:0-3068 GCA_036401415.1 Streptosporangiaceae bacterium | reverse complement strand
GCCACGATCACCACCCGGCCGTGGACGTGCAGCACGTCGACGTGCTGGCCGTAGAGCCGGCTGAGCACGTCGGTGCGCAGCACCTCGTCGGCGCGGCCGACCGCGGCCCGGCCGGCGGCCACGTAGACGACGCGGTCCATCACCGGGGCCAGCGGGTTCATGTCGTGGGCGGAGATCAGCACCGCGATCTGCTGTTCGCGGGCCAGCCGGTCCAGCACGGCCACGACGCCCTGCGCGCTGCGGATGTCCAGGTTGGCCAGGGGCTCGTCGAGCAGCAGCAGCCGGGGCCGGCTGATCAGCGCGTGCGCGATCATGACCCGCTGCTGCTCGCCGCCGGACAGCTCGCCGACCCGGGCGTCGGCGTAGCCGTCGGCGCCGACCGCGCGCAGCGTCCCGGCCACCAGCTCGCGGCGGGCGCGGGACGGCCACGGCACGCCGAGGCGGTTCCCGTCGATGCCCAGCGCCACCACGTCCCGGACCCGCAGCGGCATGTCCGGCTCGATCAGCAGCTTCTGCGGTACGTACCCGATCAGCGAACCGCGCCTCCGGTGCGCGCCGGGCTGCCCGGCCACGGTGACCGTGCCCGCGGACGCTGGCGCCAGGCCCAGGATGACCCGCAGGATCGTGGTCTTGCCGGCGCCGTTCGGGCCGATCAGGCCGGTGAACTCGCCGGGCCGGATGGCGAAACTGACGTCGTGCAGCACTTCGCGGCCGGACAGCTGGACGGTGACCCCGTCCAGCCGGAGCAGGTCGCCGGTTTCCGCGGGCGGCAGGTGGTGGGTCATCACAGCTTCTCGGTTGACTTCTGGCTGGCCACGGCCTGCTCCAGGGCCTTCGTCTCGGCCAGCATCCAGGACTGGTAGGTGTAACCGGGCGTCGGCATCGTCTCGTAGACACCCACCACCGGAATGCCGTTCGACCGCGCGAGCGCGATGAACGACTGGGTCAGCGTATCCGTCACCTGCTGGTTGTAGATGAACACCTTCACCCGGTGCCCGGTGAACAGGCCGCGCTCGAACGCGACGTCCTGGGCTGAGGGGTCGGTGCCGTTCATGATGTCGGCCTGGAACGCGAACGGGGTCCTGATGTCCGCGCCCGCCGCCTGCAGCAGGTAGTCCGCGACCGGCTCGGTGACCGCCACCGGAGTGCCCGGGTACGCCTTCCGGAACGCGGCCACGGCCTGGTTCCAGGCCCCGAGGGAGCTGGTGAAAGCCCGGGCGCGGGCGCGGAAGTACGAAGCGTGCGCGGGCTGGAGGGCGGCCAGGCCGGACGCGACCGCGCTGGCCACCGTCGGCATGGTGGACGGCCGGTACCACAGGTGCGGGTTGGGGGTGCTGTCCGGCAGGCCGAGCAGCTTCTGCACGTTGATGAGCTTGCGGCCGGAGTCCGGCACCGCCTTCTCGACCGCGTCCATGAACGTGTCGTAGCCGACCCCGTTCTGCACCACGAGCTGAGCGCTGCTGATCTCGCGGGCCACGCTCGCGCTGGCCTCGAACGTGTGCGGGTCGGTGTTCGGGTTGCTCATGATGGCCGAGGCCTGCACGTACCGGCCGCCGACCTGCCGGATCACGCTGGTGTACTCGTTCTCGGCGCCAACCGCCACGATCCGGTCACCCGGTCCGCCCGCCGGTCCGCCCGCCGACCCGGCCGCTGCCCCGGAGCAGGCGCTGGCGCCCAGGGCCGCTCCGATGGTGGCCACCGCAGTCAGCATCTTCACCTTTCGCCGCATGGCCGTAATGATAATCATTTCTATTTGGCGTCGTCAAAACGACCCTGTACCGTGCGATGGTGAGCGCCTCGCCGTCAGATCGTTCCGCCCCCCTGCCTCCCGGCGAGGAGGGCAGGCCGCTCCGCGGGACCAAGGTCCGCGGGACCCGGCAGGCGGTCGCGCTGGTCGCGGCGCTGGACAATCTGCCCGGATTCTGCAGCGCCCAGCAGATTTACGCCGAGCTGCGGCGGCGGGGGGAGCACATCGGGCTCACCACCGTGTACCGCCATCTACAGGTGCTCAGCGAGGAAGGCAGCGTCGACTCGATCCGGGACGACCACGGCGAGACGCTGTACCGGCAGTGCGGCACCAGCAGCCACCACCACCATCTGACCTGCCGGAACTGCGGGCGCAGCGTGGAGGTCGAAGGCCGCGCGGTCGAGCAGTGGGCCGAGCGGGTGGCCCGGGACGCGGGCTTCACGGACGTCGGGCACACGGTGGAGCTGTTCGGGCTCTGCCCCGACTGCGCCGGCCACGAGCCCGCCTGACCAGGCCAGCAACCCCCCAGCAATGACGGACGGGCCTGACCAGGTGCGATCAGCGCCTGGCCAGACCCGCCCCGGCCCCCGGACCTGAATGGTCCGGGGGCCAGCTTGCACGCGGGCGCGCCGCGTCAGGCGGCGATCGCCTGCTCGGCGGTCGCGGGCTCCAGCGCCAGCCGGAGCACGTCCCGCACGTCAGAGACCGGGTGAACGGTCAGCTGGCTGAGCACCTCGGCGGGCACGTCGTCCAGGTCGGGCTCGTTCCGCTTCGGGATCAGCACGGTCTTCATGCCGGCCCGGTGGGCGGCGAGCAGCTTCTGCTTCACGCCCCCGATGGGCAGCACCTTGCCGGTGAGGGAGACCTCGCCGGTCATGGCCACGTCGTCGCGGACCGGACGGCCGGACAGCAGCGACGCCAGCGCGGTGGTCATGGTGACCCCGGCGCTCGGGCCGTCCTTCGGGACCGCGCCGGCGGGCACGTGGATGTGCACGCCCCGGTCCTTCAGGTCACCGACCGGGAGCTCCAGCTCGGCACCGTGCGAGCGGAGGAAGGACAGCGCGATCCGCGCCGACTCCTTCATCACGTCGCCCAGCTGGCCGGTGAGGGTGACCCCGGTCTCGCCGGTCTCCGGGTCGGCCAGCGACGCCTCGATGAAGAGCACGTCGCCACCGGCGCCGGTCACGGCCAGGCCGGTCGCCACGCCGGGCACCGACGTCCGCCGCTCGGACTCGCCGAGGCTGGTCTCCGGGGTGAACCGGGGCCGGCCCAGGTAGTCCCGCAGGCCGTCGGCGGTGACCGTCACCGGCAGGGTCATCTC